>JAUXCH010000177.1 GCA_030618975.1 Planctomycetia bacterium | reverse complement strand
GTTCCCCACCTGCTCGAGGAACTTACCGTCGGGGACGGCCCGAAGGACCTCGGCACACTGGCGTTCGAAAAGGGCGCCACGCTGGACGTGCGACTCCTCAAGGGGAAGGCGGCCCTGCCCAGGCACCTGGGCGTGCGGGCGAAGCTCGTCGGCGACGTGTCCTATGATGCGTCGACCATACGGATCCAGCCTGGCGACCCGCCGTACCTCCGGGTCGAGGGACTTGGCCCGGGGACGTTCGAGGTGAGCGTGGCGAAGTTGATGACGCCCGGATCGTTGTTGCTCGAGCAGGAGGTCCATTCCGACGGGTCGACCCCGATCGTGTTGGACCTTCAGCTTCCGTAGTGTCGGACGCGGGAGGTCTCCGGCAGGACTGGAACCTGCGGCCTCCGGCTCAGGAAGGCCGGGGGGGGAGCGGGGCGACGCTCAGGCGAGGTCGGATGGACCCTCTCAGAATCTGTGTACCCCCTGGTGGCCCCCTGCGTACCCCAAATGTGCTGATCTGGGCTGATGTCAGCTGATGTGTGCTGACGTTGGGGACATCTGCTCGATCGGCCGCAAAGGCCTGAAGAATGGGCTCCAACCCCATGAAATGGATGGAGGCGCCGTCCGGAATCGAACCGGAATGCGCGGATTTGCAATCCGCTGCCTAACCATTCGGCCACGGCGCCTGCCTGGGCAACTCCAGAATTGAACGTCGGGAGGTGGGATTGGCAAGGATCGACCGCGCCGGGGGGCGAGGTTCTGCGCCGAGGCGCCTGGCCGGGAGCCGAACGACGCCGGTCTCCGGCCCCGGTCGGTCTCCAGCGCCGGCTGCGGGCCGGGCCCAGGGGCGGAGTCCACGGACCTGCGTCGTCCAGCGGGGCCGGATAGGCTTCCGGGGCCCCTCGAGGCTGCTGGAGAACCGACGGATGAGGCCGGCGCGAGCTGCCATCCCGATCGCCCTCGTGCTGTTCGCAGCCTTTCTAGGCTGGCTGCTGCTGCGCGGCGGTGGGGGGGCGGCCTCCGTGGACGAACTCGCGTACGAAGACGCCCCCGGCGCAGGTCCCCCCAGCCTGCGGGGTGCGGGTGGCACGGAGCCGGGAGAGACGCCCGCGCCGGCTGCGGGGAATGCCGAGGCCGAGGAGCTCGGGGCCGACGCCGGGGAGTCCGTCACGCACGTCATCGACGTGCTCGACTACCGGGCTGCCGGTGTGCCCGGCGTGGAGGTCTTCCACGAGGTCGACGTCTGGGACGCCTCGACCGGCGGGCCGGGGGAGAAGTGGAAGACGCTCGCCCACGGGACCACCGACGCGTCCGGTCGCGTTCGACTGGCGCTGGATCGGACCCGACGCCGCCTGCCGGGCGAGGGGTTGAACCACCGGCTCCGCGTCGTACCGCCGAAGGAGCGGGAAGATCTGGCGCCGACGTGGCGGATCTGGAGACCCTCTCCGGCCGAGACGTACTACCTGGTCCAGACGCACGTGGTGGTGGGGCGCGTCGTCGATGCGAGCGGCGAGCCGGTGTGGGCCGCAACGGTGTGGCTCGGGCGCCTGTCGACCTTCGGCTACGTCGTGACCAACCCGGACTGGCGGAAGACGACGACGGACGTGGACGGGCACTTCCGGTTCGCGGGCATCCCGACGACGTCGGACTGGCTCATCGACGTCTGGGCGGTGGGGCCGGGCGAGGCGAAGCCGAAGTCGTCCCGGAGCATCCGGAACGCCCAGTCGGTTGCGCTGGACTCGCGGCAGGTCCAGATCCGGCTGGAGTAGGCCGGCCGGGGCCTCTGCCCCGCAGGGGGCGGTGCATCTTTGTTGCACCGCGATGCCGGGCCCGGAGGATGGCGCTGCCGCCGGGAGCACACCCCCGGCCGGAGGTCTTCGTGACGACCCTTCCCGACGTCGAGCGTCGCATCCAGGGGCTCAAGTGCCTCGTGGGCAACACGCCGCTCCTGGCCGTTCACTGCACGTTCCGGGGCCGGCCGCGCGTGATCTACGCGAAGGCCGAGAACCTCAACATGACGGGGAGCATCAAGGACCGCATGGCGCTCCACATCGTCGAGCGCGCGTACGGGCGGGGTCTGCTGAAGCCCGGCGACACGGTCGTGGAGGCGACGAGCGGGAACACGGGAATCTCGTGCTCGGCGATCGGGCGGGCGATGGGGCACCAGGTGGTGATCTTCATGCCCGACTGGATGAGCAGCGAGCGCATCAACCTGATCCGGAGCCTGGGCGCCGACATCCGGCTGGTCACGCGGGAGGAAGGCGGCTTCCAGGAGAGCATCCGGCGCGCGGAGGAGGTCGCCGCGTCGAACGAGCACGCGTTCCTGCCGTGCCAGTTCTCGAACGAGGACAACGTCGCGGCGCACAGGCTGACGACGGGGCCGGAGATCTGGTGGCAGCTCAGGTTCCGCGGGCTGACGCCGGACGCGTTCGTGGCCGGCGTCGGTACGGGCGGGACGATCATGGGGGTGGGGCGGTTCCTCAGGGAGCAGAACCCCGACGTGAAGCTGCACCCGCTGGAGCCCGCCAACTCCCCGACGCTCTCGACGGGACGGAAGGTGGGGAAGCACCGGATCCAGGGGATCTCGGACGAGTTCATCCCGCCGATCGTGGATCTGGCGTCCCTGGATGCGGTGGTGGCGGTGGACGACGGGGACGCGATCCTGATGGCGCAGAAGCTCGCGTCACGCCTGGGGATCGGCGTGGGGATCTCGTCGGGGGCGAACTTCCTGGGGGCGCTGGAGGTCCAGGAGCAGTTGGGGGAGGACGCCGTGGTGGCCACGGTGTTCCCGGACTCGAACAAGAAGTACCTGAGCACGGACCTGCTCGGCGAGGAGCCCGTGAAGGAAGGCTTCCTTTCGCCCGACGTCGAGCTCGAGAGCTTTCGCGCCTTCAAGCGGGTCTGCACCACGTGCTGCGATCCGGCGGAGTGCCTGCTGGACGTGGAGGAGGGCGGTGCGGAAGCGCTTCCCGCGTGCGCCCGTCGTCTCCAGGCGTGAGCCGGCCGATCAGGCGTCCAGGACCTGGCGGATTTTCTGCAGCATGGCGCGCGGGGTATAGGGCTTGGAGAGCACCTCCACCTGGATTTCGTCGCCCAGGCTGTCGGCGGCGTAGCCCGTGGTGAGGAGGACGCGCGTGTCGCCGTTGCGCTTTGCGACCTCCGCGAGCAGCGCGGGACCGCCCATCTTCGGCATGACCACGTCGGAGAAGACGAGGTCGACCTCCTCGTCGCTGGTGTCGAGGACGCGGAGGGCGTCCTCGCCGTCGGTGGCGGTGCGGACCCGGTAGCCGGCGTGGGCGAGGACGTCGACGGCGAGTGCGCGGACGCGGGGGTCGTCCTCGACGACGAGGATTCGCTCGGACCCCTGCTCCGTGTCCTGCGGCCCGTCGTCGGTGACGATCGCGGCCGTCTCCTCGGTGACGGGGAGCAGGATGCGGAACGTGGTGCCTTCGCCCGGTGTGCTCTCGATCTCGAGCTGGCCGCCGTGCTGCTTGATGATGCCGTAGACGGTGGCGAGACCGAGGCCGGAGCCCTGGCCGGGTTGCTTGGTGGAGAAGAAAGGCTCGCAGACGCGGTCGATGTTCTCGGGCTCGATGCCGACGCCCGTGTCGGAGACGAGGACGGCGGCGAAGCGCTCGGTCTGCTGCGCCGGACCGCCCTTCGGGTCGAGGAGCTCGCGGACCACGTCGTTCGTCGAGATGACGATCTTCCCGCCGTCGGGCATCGCGTCACGAGCGTTGACGCACAGGTTCATGAGGACCTGCTCGAGTTGGGTGCGGTCGGACAGGACGTGCCCCACGTTTTCGCCCAGGCGGACCGAGAGCGAGACCTGCTCGCCCAGCAAGCGGCCGAGCATGCGGACGTGCTCACTGACGAGGCGGTTCGGGTCGAGGACGCGACGCTCCAGGAGTTGTCGTCGCCCGAAGGCGAGGAGTTGCCTGGTAAGGCCGGCGGCGCGTTCGCTGGCGTCGATGATGCCCTTGAGAGACTCGCGATCCGGGCTGTCCTCGGACGCCCGCGCGAGGAGGATCTGGCTGCGGCCCAGGATGACCTGCAGGAGGTTGTTGAAGTCGTGGGCGACGCCGCCGGCCAGCTTGCCGACGGCTTCCATCTTCTGGGCCTGGTGGAGCTGCGCCTCGAGCTCGATCTCGTGTGAGACGTCGCGCTTCACGGCGACGAAGCTGACGGTGCGGCCGGAGGGGTCGCGGATGGGCGAGATCGTCGCCACCTCTTCGTAGACCGAGCCGTCCCGGCGCACGCTCTTCATCCGCCCCTGCCAGGTCCGGCCGCTGCCGAGGGTGGCCCAGAGCTCGTCGTAGAACGCCCGGTCGTGCGGCCCCTGGACGGGGATGCCCGATCGGCGGCCGATGATCTCCAGGCGTTCGTAGCCGGTGGATCGCTCGAAGGCGGGGTTGACGTACTGCGTGTAGCCCTGCGGATCCGTGATGACGACGGTGTCGTTGCCCTGCTCGATGGCGGCGATGAGGCGGGATCGTTCGACGTCGGACTTCTTGCGGGGCGTGATGTCGTAGAAGTGGTCGATGCGGCCGCCGGCGAAGAGGCCTTCGCGAATGCGCTGGCTGCGGTGCTCGAGCCAGCGGTCCTCGCGACCGTCTCCCGCGCGCACGTGGCACTCGTAGGAGCCGACGACGGCGTTCGCGGACGGGAACATGCGGTACGTGAAGGGCTCGGGGTCATCGATGGCCCGCCGGGCGAGCAAGTCGCGAAAGACCCGGCGCATGTCTTCGCCGACGACGTCCCCCTTCTCCAGGCCGAAGTAGCCCTCCACCGTGCCGTTCATCCAGACGACGCGGTGCCAGCGGTCGAGGATGAGGATGCCGACCCGGGAGGCGTCGACCACGTCGGTGACGAGGGAGCGGTAGAGGGCCTCGCTTCGCCGGAGCGACTCGCGGCCGAGCAGGGTCCCGCGGAGAAGGAAGACGAGCAGGGCGGTGGCGAGCAGGCCCGAGACGTAGGCGATCTCGTCGGCGATCGTCCGCACCGCGGCGATGTGGTCGGGCGAGGGGGCCAGGCGGAGCGTCCACGGCTTGTCGACGACCATGACGGTCGTGGTCTTCGCGTACGGCCAGGCATCGGCGTCTTCGGCGTCCCCGTGTTCGTAGGCCGGCGTGCCGTCTTCTTCGGTGAGCCGCCAGCGGAAGTCGGTCCGCAGGGGATCCTCCGCCAGACACCGGTCGATCAGGGTCCGTGCGACGAAGACCCCGTTCACGAAGCCGAGGAGGGTTCCGTCGTCCCGCTGGATGGGGAGGTAGGTGGCGAAACCCCTCTCTTTCTGGAGCAGCATGACCATTGGCGCGCGCGTGAGCAGCCCCTCGGCGCGGGCGCGGGCGATGGCCTCTCTCACGCCGCTCTCCGGGTGCTCGTCGAGGTCCTTCCCCAGGGCCTTCTCGTTGACCTCGTTGAGGGGATTGACGGTTCGAATCACGCCGTCGGGCGAGACCCAGTTGATGGCCAGGTAGCCGTGCTCCCCTTCCAGGACCCTCTCCGCGTGGTGCTGGAAACCGCCCCGGGACTCGAGGAAATCGGGCTCCTTCCGGTCGACGACACGTTCGAGCGCATGGATGTGAAAGTCGATCCAGGCCCCGAGCCGCTGCGTCACCTGCTCGGCCGTGATGCGCGTCTCGTCTTGGAGGCGGCGGTCCTCCGCGCGGTCGAGCTTGCGCCACAGGGAGGTGAGCATCGTGGCGCCGAGGGCGGCGATGAGCACGAGCAGCAGGCGGTTCCTGAGCGAGAGGCGCAGCCTGCCCAGGGTCTTGCGATGGTCCCTCATGCGTCGTCCCGGTCCGCCCCGTGCGCCGATTCGCGCCGATTCCGAAGCCCTGCGGGCTCCGGAGACCCACCACCTTACGAGGCATGGACCGTCCTCGGCGACGGGGGTGGGTACAGCCTACACAAAGGCCTCGGTCGGGGGCCGCAGAGCCCAGATTCGTGGGCTTTGGTGGTTTCCGCTAGTGGTGGAACAGCCTCAGGTGGGTGTGCACCATCGCGATGCCGTACTCGGCGCAGGCGGCGTTCACCTCGTCGTCGCGGGTGGAGCCGCCGGGCTGGGCGATGAACTTCACGCCGTGCTTCTGCGCGTGGTCGATGTTGTCGCGGAAGGGGATGAAGCCGTCCGAGGCGAGGGAGACGCCGTCGAGATGCGAGACCCAGTCGCGTCGCTCGTCGTCGGTCAGCAGGTCGAGCTTTCCGGCGAGGGCGTCCCTGAAGCTCGCCTCCTCGCCCGGGGTCAGGTCGCCTTCGATGAAGCGGACGCGCCAGTTGATGCGCTGCTGGCGCTTGACCTCGGGCTTGAACTCCAAGCCGAGGACCTTGGGGTGCAAACCCAGGTGCCAGGTGTCGGCCTTGCTGCCCGCCAGCTTCGTGCAGTCCACGCGCGACTGCTGGCCGGCGCCGATGCCGATCATCTGCCCGTCGAGTGCGTAGCCGACGGAGTTGGACTGGGTGTATTTGATCGCGATGAGGCCGAGGACGAGGTCGCGTTTCGCCGCGTCGGTCAGCGTTCCGACCCGGACGTCGGTGAGGTGGTCGAGGGTGACCGGGGTGTTGTTCCGATCCTGCACGAGGCGCATGCCGAAGGCTTCCCGCCCCTCCCGGGCCGGGGGCTCGAAGGCAGGGTCGGCCTGCATCACGGTGAACTTGCCGCCCTTCTTGCCCTTGAGGATCTCGAGCGCTGCGGGCTCGTAGCCGGGGGCGACGATGCCGTCGCTGATCACGCCCTTGAGGAAGAGGGCGGTCGCCTCGTCGACGGTGTCGCTCAGGGCCACGAAGTCGCCGAAGCTCGACTTGGGGTCGGCGCCGCGCGCACGGACGTAGGCGGTGGCGGCCGGCGTGAGCTCGCGCCCCTCGACCTCGTAGGCCTTGACGAGCTCATCGCTCAGGTCGACGGCGACGCCGGCGCCCGCGGGCGAGACGTGCTTGAAGCTGGCGGCGGCCGGGAGGTCGGGCGCGGCGTGCACCTCCTTGACCAGCTGCCAGGCGTTGAGGGCGTCGAGGAAGTTGATGAGGGAGGGGGTGCCGTTGAGCACCTTGACCGGCGCCGTGCCGTCTTGGAGGGGCGTGGCGGAAGCGTGGGACTGATGGGGGTTGCAGCCGTATTTGAGATCCATGGCGGCATTGTGCCGTCGGCCCCCCACGG
This sequence comes from Planctomycetia bacterium, assembly GCA_030618975.1. GTDB lineage: Bacteria > Planctomycetota > PLA2 > PLA2 > JAEUHO01 > JAUXCH01. The sequence goes on along the minus strand of JAUXCH010000177.1, from coordinate 1,205 downwards.
GCGGTAGGCATGCCGCACACCCGGGGAGGAATGCGGCGACCGGGGGCCTCGACGGCTACCATCGCGCGCCGATGGACCTCACCACGGTACTCCTCCTGGTCGGCGGCGGGCTCGTCGCCGGCTTCGTGAACACCGTCGCCGGCGGGGGGTCCGTGGTGACCCTCCCGATCCTGATCGAGGTGGTCGGCCTGCCCGCGACGGTCGCCAACGGGACCAACCGGATCGCGATCCTGCTCCAGAACGTGGCCGGGGTGGCGGGCTACCGGAAGGGCGGGGTGCTGGAGGTGCGGCGGATCCTGCCGCTGCTCCCGGCGACGCTGGTCGGCGCCGTGGCGGGGGCCTGGACGGCCACCGAGATCTCCCCGGAGGCGATGCGGAAGGTCTTCGCGGGGGTGATCGTGCTCGTCGCGCTCTCGGTGCTCGTCAAGCCCTCGCGGTGGCTGGGCGGGGGGGAGCAACGGCTCGCCGAGCCGTGGCGGAGCCTCGCCTTTCTCGGCATCGGGTTCTACGGCGGGTTCGTGCAGGCGGGCGTGGGCTTCCTGCTGCTGGCCGGGCTGGTCCTGGGCGGCGGGTTCGGCCTGGTCAAGGGCAATGCCGCGAAGGTGCTGCTCGTCCTGCTCTACACGCCGCTGACCCTGCTCCTCTTCGCGCGCGCGCAGCAGGTAGATCTCGCGGTGGGCCTCGTCCTCGCGGCGGGCAACGTCACGGGCGCCCTGCTGGCGACGTTCTTCGCGGTGAAGAAGGGGGCGGGCTGGATCCGCTGGGTGCTGGTCATCGCGGCCGTCGGGGCGGCGCTCCGCATGCTGCTCGCCTGATCACGGCCTGGCGAGTGCGTTCGGGCTATCGCAGGATCGCGAACAGCGTCTCGGGGACCACCGCGAAGCCCTGGACGACGGCGGAGCGGGCCTCGTCCTCGCCGCGGTAGATGCGCCGTTCGTCGAGCGTCCGGATCTCGACGGTCTCCCGCACGGGGTCCACCAGCCAGACCTCCCGGACACCGGCCGCGAGATACTTCCCCACCTTCACGGTGCGGTCGAATCGGCGGTTCGAGGCGGAGAGGACTTCGAAGGCAGCCAAGGGGATGCCGAGGTCGTCTCGGTCGAGGGGCGGCGGTGCCGAGTAGACGGCAAGGTCAGGCTGGAGGACGTTCAGGTCGTCCAGACCGACGTCGATGGGTGAGACGAAGTCGGATCGTAGCCATGTCG
>JAUXCH010000092.1 GCA_030618975.1 Planctomycetia bacterium | reverse complement strand
TGTGCAGCGGGTGCGGCGTCTGCACGGCGCACTGTCCCCAGAAGGCGATCCGGGAGGTGGAGTACGTGCTCGGCACGCTCGAGGCGGGCCGAGCCGGGCGGATCGCGTTCGCCCAGGGGCGGTTGGACACGGGCCGGGCGCAACCGACGCCGTTGATCCGCGCCGTGAAGGCGTGGCAGCTTCCGAAGCGCGGAGAAGGCGTCGTCATCCTCGACGCCCCGCCGGGTTCCTCCTGCCCGGTGATGGAGGCGGCGCGCGGGGCGGATCACGTCCTCCTCGTCGCCGAGCCCAGCCCGTTCGGGTTGCACGACCTGGGCAAGGCCGTCGGCGCGCTGCGGGACTCGATGGGGCTCGACGTGAGCGTGGTGATCAACCAGAGCCACGGACGGGACGAGGCGATCCAGGCCTTCTGCCGGGAGCGCGGACTGACCGTGCGGCTGGTCATCCCCTTCGAGAGGGAGATCGCCGCCGCCTACGCGGAGGGCACGTCCCTCGTGGAGGCACGGCCCTCCTGGGAGGCTCCGCTGGCGGATCTGCTGCGGAGCCTGCAGGTGCGGGAGCGAGTCGCATGAAGCAGCTGGTGGTACTCAGCGGAAAGGGCGGAACCGGGAAGACGTCGGTTGCCGCCGCGCTTGCCGATCTCGCCGCGCGGGAGCGACGGGTCGTCCTGGTCGACGCCGACGCCGACGCGGCCAATCTCGGACTTCTGTTCGAACTCGAGCCGGTCGACGTGCAGCCCTTCCAGGGCTCCGACGTCGCCGTCATCGACGGCGAGCTCTGCCTGGCCTGCGGCGACTGCGCCGACGTCTGCCGATTCGACGCCGTGGTGCCCGGCGACCCGTACTCGATCGACGCGACGGCCTGCGAGGGCTGCGGCGCGTGCGCGCTCGAGTGCCCGTCCTCCGCGATCCGGATGGAGCCCGTGCGCGCGGGTTCTCGGCTACACGCGAGGACGCGTCTCGGACCCCTCTTCCACGGCGACCTGCTGCCCGGCCAGGAGAACTCCGGGAAGCTCGTCGCCGCGCTGCGGACCGCGGGCAGGGAAGAGGCCCAGCAGACGGACGCCGACCTCATCGTCGTGGACGGGCCGCCCGGCATCGGCTGTCCCGTCCTGGCGGCGAGCACGGGCGTGGACCTCGCCCTGCTCGTGACCGAGCCGAGCCTGTCGGCGCTGCACGATCTCGAGCGCGTCCTCGAGACGCTGGCGCACTTCGGGATCCCGGCCGTCGCCTGCCTCAACAAGGCCGACATCCACCACGGGCTCGCGGCGCGGATCCGGTCCTTCCTACGGCGGCACGAGGTCGAGCTGGTGGGGGAGATCCCCTACCACGTGGGACTGCGGGAGGCCGTGGAGCGCGGGCTCCCGGCGACGGCGATCGGGGACGAGCTGCTGGAGCGGCGCTTTGCCCGGATCTGGGCGGGCGTTCGCGACGCCCTCGAGCCCTCCCGCGCCCTGCGGAGCGCGGAGGCGCCTTGATCGCGTTCGGCCCCGTGCCGTCGCGTCGGCTGGGACGAAGCCTCGGCATCAACACCATCCCGGCGAAGTCCTGCACGTACTCGTGCCGCTACTGCCAGGTCGGCCGCACGCTCGACACGGAGATCGAACCGCGCGCCTTCTACGCGCCGGAGCGGATCGTCGCCGAGGTGGAGACGCGGCTGGCGCAGTTGGCCGCTCGTGGCGAGGAGGTCGATTTCCTGACGATCGTGCCCGACGGCGAACCCACGCTCGACGTGAACCTCGGCCGGACGATCCAGGCGCTTCGGCGCTTCTCCCGGCCGGTCGCCGTCATCACGAACGCGTCGCTGATGGCGCGCGAGGAGGTGCGCGCGCGCTTGCGGCTCGCCGACTGGGTCTCGGTCAAGGTGGACGCCGCGACGGTGGACGTATGGCGGAGGGTCGACCGTCCCCACCCGGCGCTTCGCCTCGGCGCGATCCAGGAGGGGCTGCGCGCATTCGCCGAGACGTTCGACGGCGAGCTGGTCGCCGAGACGATGCTGCTGGACGGCATCAACGACGGGCAGGCGGAGGTCGAGCGGACGGCGGACCGGATCGCCGAGCTCGCGCCGCGGCGGGCCTATCTCGCCATCCCGACGCGACCGGTCGCCGACGCGAGCGTGCGACCGGCCACCGAGGCCCGGGTCGCGCGCGCGTACGCCCTCTTCTGTGAGCGTCTGGACGACGTGGAGCTCCTGATCGGGTACGAGGGCGAGGCCTTCGGCGCGACCGGCGACCCGGAGGCGGATCTCCTGGGCGCGACGGCGGTGCACCCGATGCGCGAGGCGCAGGTCCGGGCGCTGGTCGCGCGAGACGGCGGCGACATGTCGGTCGTCGAGCGCCTCCTCCGGGAGGGTAGGCTCCGGCGCGTGGAGTACGAAGGTCACGACTTCTACGTGCGGACGTTCGGGGTCGGCTAGCGCCACGCTACAGGGGGGGCTGCCGAGCGCCGCCGCCCAGGTATGCGTCGCGCCATGTGACCTCGAGGCGGCGGCGGGCTACCCTGGCGAGGACCTTCGTGGAGCCCAGCATGCGGCAGGCCGTCCCGATCTTCCTGGTGATCCTCGTGCTGTTCGGCGTGCTCGCCGTCGGCCGCGCCGAGGACGGCGCGTCGCGCTTCACGACGCACGAGACGTGCGCGCTCTGCCACGACGAGACGCGTCGCGGCACGGCGATGCGGGACGCCGAGGACCGAAACGTCGCGCCGGTGGATCTCTGGCGGTCGTCGATGATGGCCAACGCCGCGCGGGATCCGCTGTGGCAGGCGGTGGTCGCGCTCGAAGCGGCGGCGACGCCGTCGCGCGCGAGCGACATCGAGGGCGTCTGCCTCCGCTGCCACGCGCCCATGGGGCGGGCGGGCACCCGACTCGCCGACCTCGTGCGGGGCGGCGAGTCCGAGGCCCTCGCCGAGGACGGCGTCTCCTGCACCGTCTGCCACCAGGTGCGGCCGGAGGGTCTGGGTACGCCGGCCTCGTTCTCCGGTCACTTCCGCATCGGCGGGGACGCGGAGATCTACGGCCCGCACGTCGCGCCGTTCGCGAACCCGATGCGGCGCCACTCCGGCTACACGCCCGTTTCGTCCGACCACGTGCTCGAGCCCGCGCTCTGCGGCACGTGCCACACCCTCTACACGGATGCGCTCGCGCCGGACGGCGAGGCGACGGGCGCGATGCTCCCCGAGCAGACGCCGTACCTCGAGTGGCTCAACTCCGCGTACGCGTCCGGGGCCGACGCGGCCACGTGCCAGGACTGCCATCTCCCCACGGTCGACCTCGACGGCACCCCGATTCGCACGCGGATCGCGCACAATCCAGGAGGCCGCGACTTCCCGCCGACCTCGCGGCGCGCGCCCTTCGGGCGCCACGTCCTGGTGGGGGCCAACGCGCTGACGCCGAAGCTCCTGCGGGGCGGGCGCACGGCGCCCCCGGATGCGTTCGACGAGACGCTCGAGCGTGTCGGCGAGCAGCTTCGTTCGGCCGCCCGGATCGAGGTGGCGGACATTCGCCGCACCGAGGGCCGCCTGCGGGTCGACGTGCTAATCGAGAACCTCGCGGGACACCGGCTGCCGACGGCGCACCCGACGCGGCGCGTCTGGCTTGCCCTGGAGGTGCTCGACGCGGAAGGCCGCGTGCTCTTCGCCTCGGGCGCCTGCGACGAGCAGGGCCGCATCGTCGGAGCCGACGGCGCGCCGCTGCCGATCGAGCGCGCGGGAGGCCCGCTCGCGCCGCACCGCGATCGCATCGCGGGAGCCGGCGAGGTCGCTCTCTACGAGGCGCGGATGGCGGACTCCGAGGGCGAGGCGACCTGGCTGCTCACGCGCGGCGCGGTCTACGCGAAGGACGACCGGTTGCTCCCGCAGGGGTGGCGCGCCGCCGGGCCCTGGCCGGACGAGACGCGGCCGAAGGGCACCGCCGGCGACGCGGACTTTCGCGCGGGCTCGGACGTCGTCCACTACGACCTCCCGCTCGACCTGCCGCTGGACCAGTCGTTCGTGCTGCGCGCGCGCCTGCTGCACCAGGTGGTCGGGGCGCGGTGGATCGCCGAGTGGCTGGCCACGGGGCTCGCCCCCGCGGAGCGTCTGCGCGCGCTCCTCGACGCCGCGGATCTGTGCCCGTCGGAGATCGCGCGCGCGACCCTCAGCGTCGAAGTGCCGTAGGCCACGCTTCGGAAGGTCAGGACGAGTTCCACGGCGTTCGAGCCGAGGGCCGCGGAGCGGCGCGCGGACCGGTGGATTCTCGAACGGTGTGACTCGCCGGATACGGTCCCGGCTTCTCATCCCCATCGGTCGGGAGGCGCACGGGTGGCGAGGACGGCGGCGAGACGAGCGCTGGGGGTGGTGGTCGCGGTGCTGCTGGCCGTGGCGTGGGGACTGCCGCGGGCGGCCGTGGCCGACGACGCGCAGCGAGGTGCCTCGCAGCCCGCGTCCCTCTCGGGCTACGAGCGCGTCCGGCCCGTCGGGGGTCCGGACAGCGTGAACAGCGCCCTCCGCCGGCACGACGAGACGAAGGAGACCTACTACCGGGGGCACACCATCCAGGATGCGCTCGGCCCGTACTACGCATTCAAGCGGCGCCTGAAGGACCGGTACGGGCTGGCGATCGGCATGGGCTACAACGCCCTCTACCAGGGCGCGACCGCGAGCCTCTCCGACCGGGAAGCCGCTGGCGGGGTCTTCCGCCTCTACGGCCACTGGACGGTGTTCGGACGTGGCGCGCCGACGACCGGCGAGCTCGTCTTCCGACTCGAGAACCGGCATCGACTCGGCACCGGCCTGGCACCGTCGGAGCTCGGGAGCGCCCTCGGATCGCTCACCAAGACGGCGAACTCCTTCGACGGCTGGGGCTGGGGAGTGACCAACCTCCAGTGGCAGCAGTGGTTCGCGAACGGCCGGTTCGGCGTCGCGCTCGGGCAGATCGACCTGCGGGACTGGGTGGACACCTTCGACCTGAGCAACTGGCGCACGGCGCTCCTGGGCGCCGCCGTGACGTATCCGACGAATCCGCTGCCTTCCGCGGGACTGGGGGGGGCGGTCTTCGCGGTCTTCCGCGACGTGAGCACCCCCTACGTCACGGCCGGCGTCGGCGATGCCAACGGCAAGCCGTACGAAGTCGGGTTCGACTCCTTCTTCGACACCGGGGAGTACTACTCCTACGTCGAGCTGGGCTGGACGCCGGCGTTCGATCGGAAGGACCGCGACAACGTCCGCCTCACGTACTGGCACCAGGACGCCCGCGCCGAGAAGGGGACCCCCGAGGGCTGGGGGCTCTCGTTCTCGGCGGCGTGGAGATTCCAGGACCGGTACGCGCCCTTCCTGCGCGGCGGCTACGCGGAGGGGGGGATCGCTCCGTCCGAGGCCGCTCTCGTCGCCGGCCTCGGCATCCACCGGAGGAGCCACGACCTGTTCGGCGTCGCGCTTGGCTGGGGTCGTCCTCACGAGGCCGGGCTACGCGACCAGACCACCCTCGAGGTCTTCTATCGCCTGCAGATCTCCCAGAACGTGGGGATCACGCCGGATGTCGAGGTGCTCTTCGACCCGTCGAGGAACCCGGACGAGTCCGTGATCGGCGTGTTCAGCCTCCGCGTGCAGCTTGCCCTCTGACCCGGGAGCGTCTCGTCCGGGGCGCGGCCGCGGGTGACCCCTCGGGCCGGATCGCCCGGTACTCGGAGAACAAGAGCCCGGGCCCTCCCCGAGAGGGAGGGCCCGGGAACGGAAGCACCGTCCGAGGGCGTGAAGCCTAGCGGACCGCCTCGTACGCGTTCACGCGACCGTGGCCGTAGAAGCCGTCACGGCCGCTGCTGCCGATGTCGTCGGCGGACGCCTTGAGTGCCGCGTAGACCCTGCTCGGCTTCATCGAGCCACCGTTCTTCGAGATGATCAGGGCTGCCACCGCCGAGACGTGCGGTGCCGACATGCTCGTGCCGCTCACCCAGAACCAACCACCGGGCGACGCGTTGAACACGCCGTCGAACGCGATGTCCGGGCCCGTGACGCGACCTACCGAGACCAGGGTCCAGGGCAGCAGCGTCCGGTCGAAGGCGCCGCCGGGAGCGGAGAGGTCGACCAGCGAGGGCCCGAAGTTGGAGTACGGGGCCTTCTCGTCCAGGTTGGTGGTCTGATCGTACGCCCAGCGCACCGGAGCGGTCGCCGAGATGGAGATCACGTACGGAAGTTGGGCAGGAACGATGATCGCATCCTGATCCTGATTGGCGTCGGTGAAGCCGTTGCCTGCCGAGACGACGATCGTGACCCCCTTCTTGTTGGCGTACTGCAGGGCGCGCTTCCAGAGGTTGAGGTCGGCGGCGACCTCGTTCGCGCTCACCCAGATGTCATCCGACGGGTCCCCCGGCGTACCCATGTTCTCGAGATAGCCGCGGTGCCGGACGACGCCGCCGAGGCTCATGTTGATCACGTCCGCCCCGTTGTCGGCGGCGTAGACGATCCCGTCGGCGATCCAGTCGGTCCAGCCGAAGCCGAGTACGGACGAGAGCACCTTCACGGCCACGATTTCGGTCTCCGGCGCGACGCCGATGGTCCCGAAGGCGTTGTCGGCCGCTGCGATGATGCCGGCGACGTGCGATCCATGGTTGAAGAACGGAAGCGGCCGCCCCGGCTGCGTCAGGACGGGGTCGACCGGCTCACCGGGCACGAACGACTTGCACAGGGCGAGGTTCAGGTTCGGCGCCAGGTCGGGATGGTTGACGGCGATCCCGGTGTCCAGGATGAACACGCGGGCGTCGGCGCCGCGCTCACCGGTGTCCCAGGCCTCGGGAGCGTCCACCGCGTCGAGGTTCCACTGGGCGTCGAAGAGGGGGTCGTCCTCCGCGGGGTTGGGCGGGTTGACGGCTTGCGCCATCCACTCGTCCTCGAAGCTGTACGAGGCGCCGATGGAATCGAGCGTTTCGTCCGTCCCTATGCCCAGCGCGCTGCGCACCGGAAGGTTCGGCGTTACGGCCTCGACCCCGGCCACCGTGGACGCCCGCTCGGCGAACCGGGTGTCGGTCGTGGAGACCACCAGGACCCCGATTTGCGGGATCGTCCTGACGATGGTTCCACCAGCGCGAGCGACCCCGTCGGCCACCTCGGCCGGCGTCACGGAGCCCTCGGTGAGCACCAGGTAGCTCCGGGTCGTCGTTGCCGGGTCGGCAGCGGTTCCGCTCAGCAGGAGAGCCAAGCAGATGGTTGCGAATCCAAGGATCGTGATCTGTCTCACTACGTGTTCTCCGATCGAATGGTGTCGGTCGAAGGAAGAGCGAGAGGAGAGACGTATCACTCCCACAGTCGAGAGCGTGCAGTCATTCCCCTCGTGGTCCCCCTCCCTTGTCCCTGTCTCATGGCGCGAGAGTCTGCACACGAACGCCACCGAGTGCAAGATCCAATTTCCCGTGTGATCTCGGGATCCGGCGGCGTTCCGGTTGCGTGGTTCCGGGTGGGCGTCCGGCGCTCCACACTTCGGATCCGGTCGAGTCCCGGGACCGTCGAGACCGTCCGGCCGTGGACGCCGACGTGCTGAGGATCGTCGGCGCATCGTGAGGCCGGCCCGGTTCCGATAGACTCGCGCCGCCGATGAGTACGCTCGAGATCATCCTCTTCGTTGCCTGGGCCCTGTGGTGCATGGTCTGTGTGATCACGGCGGCGGTGAAGGGCCGGGGGCTCGGCTGGGGCGTTGCCGCGACGTTCATCCCCCCTCTCTACGTCGTGCTGCTCCGGCTCGATCCTGTGGAGGGAACGTCGTCAGAGAGGGTGCGGTGTCCCCTCTGCAAGCTGGGGTGGGTTCCGCTCGACCGCCTGCCGCGCATCTGCTCCGGCTGTGGCGAAGAGATCTCGCACGCCGTCCTGCAGAACGAGATCCACAAGGACATGGAGTGCTGACGGCTGTCAGGGGGCGCGGGAGGGGGGCCCCCTCGGGTCGCGTCGACGGCCGGTCCGCACGGTCGACTTCACGCGGCTCCCGGTAGACGTCGACACAGGGGCGATTCTCCGCGCCTTGCGCGCCAAGGATGGGGCCCCTCGGCGCTGGGTGCGCGATCCTCCCCCAGGGGGCCGGCCTGAAGAGCGCGGCCGTTTCTTCAGCTTGGCGGCACCTGACCCCGAGATCCCCGAAGCGTGGCTCCGGGGGTTACCAGTTCTCGGCGAGCAGGCAGAACCAGGCCTGCGGGTGCGCGCACGCGGGGCAGACCTTCGGCGCCTCGGGGCCCTCGTGGATGTAGCCGCAGTTCTGGCAGTACCAGACCTGCTCGAGCTCGCGGCCGAAGACCAGGCCGGCCTCGATGTTGCGCGCTAGCGCGAGGTAGCGCTTCTCGTGGTTCTCCTCGGCCACGCAGATCGCGTCCCACACCCTGGCGACGTTCTCGAGGCCTTCCTTGCGTGCGGTCTCGGCGAAGCCGGGATAGAGCTCGGTCCACTCGTGGTTCTCGCCCTCTGCGGCTGCGATCAGGTTGTCGAGCGTGGACTGGATCTGTCCGGCGGGGAAGGGCGCGGCGATCTCCACCTCGCCGCCGCGCAGCAGCTTGAAGAAGCGCTTGGCGTGCTCCTTCTCCTGCAGGGCCGTCTCCGTGAAGATCTTCGAGATCTGCACGAAGCCGTCCTTCTTCGCCTGCGAGGCGAAGTAGTCGTAGCGGTTCCGGGCCTGGCTCTCTCCGGCGAAGGAGACGAGGAGGTTCTTCTCGGTGACGCTGCCGTGGAGGTCCATCGCGTGACTCCCTGGGACGCGGGGCCACGCCCGGGCGACGCGCCCCCCCCCGAGCCAAGTATGGACCTGCGGCGACCCGCGTCACGCAAGGGGGAGGGGCTGAAGTCGCACGGGCGGATACACCCAGCCCCTTGATCTTGACACTCAAACGCAAGTCGTTCCGGGCCGTCCCCTTTTGCACGCTTCGTGCGCGGGATCCGGGCGGGTGGTCCTACGCTGGTGTCGTGCGTCGTGGACGTCGTCTCTCGCCGGCTCTCCTGATCGCCCTCACCCTCGCGGCGTGCGGCCCTGAGCCCGCCGGGCCCGTCGAGTCGACCTCCGGCGACCTCGTGCCGGGGCCGGTGACGAACGGGCTCTGCCTCTCGGCGAGGCTGGAGTTCCGGCACGGCCTGATTCGCTACGAGGTCGAGAACGTGGGCGACGGCCCCGTCGTCACCGTGCCCGACCACATGGGTGCCGACCTCGAGGCGCGACGCGAGGGAGAGGCGGCCTGGACACGCCTCGCGGGGCGGCCGGACGCGATCCGCTGGCTCAGCGGCATGGGACCGACCAGGAAGGACCTCGCGCGTCTGGAGCCGGGGGCCTCGATGCCACGCGACGGATTGGGTGACACCATCGACCAGCGCCGGTTTGCGCCCGCAGGCACGCCGCGCCCCGGCCTCGAGGTTCCACGCTCGGTCGAGACCTTCACGCTGGATCTCCTCGACTTCGTCTGGCCGGACGTCCTGGGCGACCTCGACCACGGCGCGGTCGAGGTGCGCGTCGTGCAGGTCCACGCGGACTGGTCCGATTTCCTGGAGGATCGCACCTGGATCGGCCGCCTCCCTTCCGCCACGTTCCGACTCGCGCTGGAGGAGGTCCCGCCGGCCGTTCGCGCGGAGATGGATCGCGGCGGCGACTGAGAGAGCGACCCCGATCGGACCGACCGGGGTCGCCGGCTCCTGCTCCGATCCGATCGTTGTCGGTGCTACCTCTCCCGCGGCGCCGGATCGAAGCCCACGCCGATGACCTGGAGGTAGGTCGCGAAGTCGCGCTCGGACTCCGTGACCGCGCGACAGGCCGACGCGAGGGCGTCGTATGACTTCTCGGCGAGCCGGCGGGCCAGCGACATCACGTACTCGCTCGTGCCGCCCCGCTGCGTCACCGCATCGACGAGGCCCAGCTCGAGAGCGTCGTTCGCGGTGATCGTGCCGGTCTCCAGCAGGAGGGACTGCGCCTTCGACCGGCCGAGGCTGCGCGTCAGGTACCACACCAGGCCGCTTCCCGGAACGCCCGGCGTGTCGAGCACACGGTTGTGGAACACCGTGTCCTCGCAGCAGGTGCGATGCGAGCACGCGAGTGCGAAGCCCATCAGGTCCAGGTCGATGTCGCCGCGCATCGCCACCAGCGTCGGGGCCTCGAGGGTGTGGAGGTACTCGAGCAGTTCACGCAGGTTCTTCTGCGCCCGCGCCAGGACCGGGATGGGCCGGCGCCGTGTCCCGGCGCCCGGCGTCTTCTCGAGCGTGGCCTTGGCACGGTTCCACAGGTGGTCCACCGCTGAGGGAGCCATGTGCCCTTCCGTGACGTCGAGCACGAGCACCTTCCGTCGTTCCCGGCGGAACTCGTAGAGGGTGTCCCAGGGCTCGTCGATCCCCTTGCGACCGACGGCCTCCAGCTCCTCCACGGGGAGGGTCTGGACGACGGTGATGTCCCCGTCCTGCTCGAACCGGACCGTTTCTTGTTCTGCCATGCCGGACCTCCTGCCGTGAGGGTACCCGCTACGAGGAATCGGATTGAGACCCGGTACCAGTTTTCGGCATTGGGATGCCCAAGACACGGAAATCAGCCTTCCGATCGGGGGTCGGCCTCCAGCCGGTGGACCACGACCTCCGGGCGGACCTGGAAGCGGAGGGGAATCGACGAGCAGCCGGCACCGACCGTCGTGTAGCCGCGGAGGCGGCCGAACGTCCAGTCCCGCACCGCGTAACGGTGCAGGCACCGCACGTTGAGGAAGGGGGTCCACCCGCCCGGCAGCGCGATCTGCCCGCCGTGCGTGTGCCCGCAGAGCAGGAGGTCGATGCCCCGCGCCTCCGCCTCCCGGTAGATCTCGGGCGAGTGCGCGAGCAGGATGCGGCACTCGGACTCGGGCACCCCGTCGAGCGCCGCCTCGA
>JAUXCH010000521.1 GCA_030618975.1 Planctomycetia bacterium | reverse complement strand
GCGAGACCCGCCGGTCCGTCCGCGAGGACCAGCACGCCGGCCAGCGCGGCGGTGCCGAGCAGCAGCGTCGCGGAGAAGAACGCGGCCGGGGTCGCCCAGGAATCCCAGGCGGGCACCGTGCGGAGGCGATAGACCCGCACGATCGCGTGCACGAACGCGAGTCCGAGGAGGGCTGCGGCCCACGCGAGGCCGCCGCTCACCGCGGTACCGTCGCCACCGAGCCGTCCCACGAGCACGTCGACGACGAGGACCGCGCCGAACAGGACGCCGAACGCGACCTCGCGAGCGAGCCACGAGGATCCGAGGTGCGAGAGAGCGAAGCGTGCCGCCTTCGGCTGCGCGAGGTGGAGCCCCGCGGCGAAGAAGGCCACCACGAGCAGCACGAGCGCGACCGGCCGCAGGGGATCCGTCAGCCGGTCGAGAGCCTCCTGCGTCGCGTGGACCCCGACGATCCACGGGCAGGCGACGCGCATCACGCACGCGCCCACCGCGGCCTGCGCGCAGACGGTGAAGACCACCAGCGACCAGGCCGAGGTCTCGGTTCGCGCCCGCATCAGAGTTCCTCCTCGTTCCCGATTCGCGAGGGGCCTATCGCCGCACGCCCGACGTCGCGGTGGGGGGCGAGCCGGGTCCGCGGCTCGGTCAGGTCGCTCGGAGGCAGCGGGAAGGTGTCGGCGCCGCGAGACCCGCCGACCTCGAGGTCCTCGACCGCGAGCACCCGCATCGGACAGGCCTCCACGCAGGCGGGGTCGCGTCCCACCGCGAGGTGGTCGGAGCAGAGGTCGCACTTCGTCACGACCCCCGACGCGGCGTCGAACTGCGGCGCGCCGTACGGACACGCCCACTCGCAGTACCGGCAGCCCATGCAGCGCTCGGAGTCGACGGTCACGATGCCGTCCTCGCCCTTCGTCATCGCCTTCGTCGGGCATACCTCCACGCAGATCGGCCGGTCGCAGTGCATGCACGCGACGGAGACGTAGTACGTCCACGACGCGTCGCGCCAGGTCGAGCCGTCCCGCTCCCACCCGCCGCCGGCGACCTCCACCACGCGCCGCCACAGCACGCCGGGCCCCAGCCGGTGCTTGTCCTTGCAGGCGAGCTGGCAGGCCTTGCACCCGGTGCAGCCCGAGAGATCGACCGCGAAGCCGACGCGCCGCGCCATCACGGACGCTCCCGTTCGATCTCGACCATGCAGGTGTGCGCCGCCGGCCCGTGCGCGAAGGGCGTCAGCCGCTCCGTGGTCAGGACGTTCACGTTCCCACCCCGGTCCGTGCCGTCCGCGTCGGGCGCCCACCACGCGCCCTGCGGGATGTCGACCACGCCCGGTCGGATGCGGTTCGTCAACCGGCAGGGGATCACCAGGCGCCCGCGGTCGTTGAACACGCGGACCGGATCGCCGTCCCGGATGCCCCGGGCCTCGGCGTCCACCGGGTTCACGAAGACCCGCTGCGGGAACGCCTCCTGTAGCCACGGGTTGTTCGCGTGCGACGAGTGCACCCGGCTCAGGCTGTGCGATCCCAGGGCCTGCAGCGGGAACCGCCGCGCCTCCTCTCCGAACGGACTCTCCCACTCCTCGACGTACTTCGGCACCGCGGGGATCTCGTCCGGCCGGCCGAGGTCGAAGAGTGTCTTCGAGAAGATCTCCACCTTGCCCGACGGGGTGTCGAGCGGGTGCGCCTCGGGATCCTTCCGGAAGTCGGCGAACGCGACCGCGGGTTCGTCGATCGGTCGCGTGTGCACGCCCGCGTTCGACGCCTCGAACGCGTCGACGTCCGGCAGGTCGGGAAAGCGGTCGCGGTAGAGCTCCAGGATCCGGTCGACCCACTGGCGCTCGTCGCGGCCCTCGGTGTACGCCTCGCCGATCCCCAGGCGCTCGGCGATGCCGGAGCAGATCGCGTAGTCGCTCTTCGACTCGCCGAGCGGCTCCACGAGCTGCGGCATGAAGAGCAGCTCGTCCCCGAACTTCCAGCCGTCCTGGATCCCGTACGTTTCGAAGGCCGTGCAGGCCGGCAGCAGGAGGTCGGCGAAGCGCGCGGTGGGGGTGAGGAACTGGTCCTGGACGATCAGGAACTCGACCAACCCCTCGTCCGCGAGGATTCGCGCGCTGCGGTTGACGTTCATGTGCTGGTCGATCAGGCAGTTCGAGGCCACGGCGTAGATCAGCTTCACGTCGGTCTCGAGCCGGTCCCGGCCGAGCACGCCGTCCTCGCGCCCCAGCGCGTGCCCCCTGAGCACCGCCTCCGTCCACGCGGCCACGGGGATCGCCGTTCCGTAGGGGTTCTCGCCCGTCGGGAAGCCGAGCCACCGCGACCCGCCGTCCGGCGCCGGCAGCCCGAGCCCGCTCGCCGAGCCGCCCGGAATGCCCACGTTGCCGGTGATCGCCGCGAGCACGCACCCCGCGCGCACGACCTGCTCGCCGTACGCGCGTCGCTGCATGCCGTAGCCCTGGACCAGCATCGCCGGGCCGGCGCTCGCGTACTCGCGCGCGATGCGCCGGATGGTCTCCCGGGGCACCCCGGTGATCGCCTCGGCCCAGGCCGGCGTCTTCTCCACGCCGTCGCGGCGCCCCAGGACGTAGTCCTCGTAGCTCTCCTCGCCCGCGGCGCCGGCGGGCATCGTCGCCGCGTCGAAGCCCACGCAGTGCGTGCGCACGAAGTCGCGGTCGACGAGATCCTCGTCCAGCAGCACGTGGGCCATCGCAGTCAGCATGGCGACGTCGGTGCCCGGCCGGATCGGCACCCACTCGTCGGCGAGGCCGACGGCGCTCAGGGTCTTCCGCGGATCGATGCAGACGACGCGCGCGCCGCGCTCCCGCGCCTGCTTCACGAACCACGCGGAGTTCGTCCCGTCGATCATCTCCGCCGGGTTCCAACCCCACATCAGGATGTAGCGGCTGTTCACCTGGTCCTGGCGCTGGTTGCCCGTGATGCGCGTGCCGTAGACGGTGGGGGTGGCGCGGTTCGTGCACGCCCAGCTGTAGGTGTTCTCGATGCCGAGGCAGCCGCCGGAGAGGTTGAACAGCCGCCGCGCCAGGTGGGATCCGTTCGTGTTGCTGTACGCGCCGGTCCCGTAGGGGACGAACAGCGCGCCGTGGCCGTACGTCTCGCGCACGCGGCGGATCTCGGCGGCCGCCACGTCCAGCGCCTCGTCCCACGAGATCCGCTCGAAGCGTCCCTCGCCGCGCTTCCCCACGCGCCTCTGCGGGTGCGTGAGCCGGTCGGGGTGGTACTGCCGCTGGAGGTAGGCCCGGCCCCGGGCGCACGCGACCAGGCGCGGCATCGCGAGGTCGTCGTCCCTCCGGTCGTCGGCCTCGAGGCGGACGATCACGCCGTCCTCGACGGTCGCCACGAGCAGACAGCGGCCGCCGCAGTTGTGTGCCGGACAGCAGGTGCGGATGCGCAACCTTTCGCTCCCGGACCCGTCGGAGGCGCGGCGGAACCGCCCCGGTCCTTGGATCCCGTGGATTGTGGATCGACCCAAGCAGCGGTCCAATCAGCGGTTGGGGCCGAGAGACGACAGGAGGGTGGGCAGGGGAGGCTCGTGGATATACACTGTGGATCCATTGTGGTACCCACGGGCGAGCCAGCGGCATGATCAAGCGTCTCACCAAGCACGGCAACAGCCTGGCCCTGATCCTGGATCGGGGCGTCCTCGATCTCCTCGAGATCGACGCCGACACCCCGCTCTCCATCAC
The DNA here is from genome assembly GCA_030618975.1 of Planctomycetia bacterium. Taxonomy (GTDB): domain Bacteria; phylum Planctomycetota; class PLA2; order PLA2; family JAEUHO01; genus JAUXCH01. Next base: position 681 of record JAUXCH010000521.1, on the reverse strand, counting down.
GACCGACGGCAAGGCCCTGGTCGTGACCCCGGTCCGCGATCCCGCGCGCCGCCAGGCGTTCCTCGACGCGATGCGGGAGACCACCCGCCGATACCGCGGCGCGTTCCGCCGTCTCGCCGAGTAGCACGTGGACCCCGTCTTCCTGGACCTGGCGGAGGTCGTCGAGCTCCACGCCGACCAGATCGAGCGGTTCGGGGGTTCACCGGGTACCCGGGACCTCGGCCTCCTCCAGTCTGCCCTCGCCATGCCGGCGTCCGGAGCCGGTGGCGAGTACTTCCACGGCGACCTGTACGAGATGGCGGCGGCCTACCTCTTCCACATCGTGAAGAACCACCCGTTCATCGACGCCAACAAGCGCACGGGCGCCGCGGCCGCCCTCGTCTTCCTCTTGCTCAAAGGCATCCAGGTGGAGGCCACGAACGACGATCTCGCGGACCTCGTGCTGGGCGTCGCGGACGGGAGCCTTCACAAGAGCGACGCAGCCTCGTTCCTCGAGAAGTTCGGAAAACCCACGTCGGCGTAGTCGACGGGTAGCTCGAGCCCGATGCCGCCGGGGTTCTCCCTCCGCCCTGCGCGTCCAGCGCCTCGTCCCACGAGATCCGCTCGAAGCGTCCCTCGCCGCGCTTCCCCACGCGCCTCTGCGGGTGCGTGAGCCGGTCGGGGTGGTACTGCCGCTGGAGG
>JAUXCH010000137.1 GCA_030618975.1 Planctomycetia bacterium | reverse complement strand
GGCGGCCCGCACGCCGAGGAACGCCGCGTTCGCGTCCGCGGGCTTCTGCCGGTCGGCCTGCGCGATCAGGGCGGCGGCGCGTCGCGCGCGCTCGCGGGCGAGGTCCCGGCGACCGGCGCGCTGATACGCCTCGGCCTCCTTCAGGACGCGCGTCGCGCGGTCCACGAGGCGCTGGTACGTGGCGTCGTCGGCGAGAGCCCTCGGGCACACGACGAGGAGGAGGGCCCCGAGCAGCACCGGGAGGGCAGCGAGGGACCGCATCGGGGATCTCCAGGCCGGAGAGGGTACTGCGAAGGGCCCGCACAGCCGCACACCCGGTGTGCGGTGCGCCCGGTGGGTCCTGAGACGACTCGGGAGCAACTGTAGCAGGATCGCACGATCGGGGGCTGGAAGGGACGGAAGGCCTGGGACCAAAGGGTTCTTTGCGCCGTGTCGTGAGATCAAACCGTGACCCGTTGCCGTTCTGCTTCCTTCGTCCGTGGCATGGGGGTTGCGATTGGGCAGGGCGTTCCAGGCCCAGACGACAGCGGTTGTCGCTCTCAGAACTGGAATGCGATGCCTGCCGTGACGCCTCGAGCGGTCACGGTCGGGACTCGTGCGTCCGCCTCGCGGCGGTGCGCGGGCACGTACGGGAGACACGGACATGCGCCAGGCCGGACCGAGCCTTCACGCCGCACGCATGCGCCTCACGTCGTGCCCGTCGAGTCGTCGCTTCATCCCGCTCCACGTCGATTCCCCGATGCCGGCGCCGCCCGCCCCACGTTCGAAGGGTGGGACCGCACGGTTAGGGCTAGAGGAAGCACGAGGGGTACGATGACCCACTGTCCGGATCCGGACTGCGTCAGGAGAGGACCAGCCGACATGGCCAATGCAACCACAACGATTCCCGCGCGTCACATCGCGGGGGCGTGCCTGGTCGTGGTCGCCGCACTGCTCATCACCGCCTGCGGCGGTGGGAGCCCGAGCAGCAACCACATCCAGCCGCCGCTCGTGAGGGCCTTCTCGCCCTTCATGAGCCCCATCGACTTCAACACCCTGCAACAGACCCCCACCTTCACGGACGGGGCGTTGACGGTATCGACCGATCCGTCCTACCCCGGGAAGATCGTGATCTTCTTCCAGGCGGACACCACCATCGACGGCTCCTCGGTCTTCACCGGCGGTCGGAAGGAACTCGGCGTCGACCTCTCGGCGCTGTCGATCCTGCGCTTCATCCCGGGCAGCGGAAACGTACCGCTCGCGCTCGCGGACGTGGATCCCCAGAGCGACCGCATCATCTGCACGCCCGCCGTTCTCCCGCTCGCCGACGGCCAGTACAGCATCGGGGTGTTCAAGAACATCCGGAACACGGACGGCAAGCCGCTCGTCGACGGCCCGGTGTTCCACTCCTTCACCGTCGGTGCAGCCGATTCGGTGGCCCCCTTCGTGGTCACCAGCACGCCTGCCAACAACGAGATCGGGATCGGCGCCGGCGCGCCCGCGCCCCAGCCTCCGACCGGTGGGGCCGACGTCGCCGAGGTGCGCACCAACATCTTCGGGGACACCTCGCCCGACGTGATCGTCCGGTTCAACGAGGGCATCGACTCCGCGCGTGTGAGCCTTTCGAACATCAGCGTCATCGACGCGGGCATCCCGCCCGCGCTCGTCGCCGCGGGCATCAACCCGTCGATCGCTCCGGCGCCGTCGTTCCCGCAGCTCAAGAGCGTCTCCGATGGCGCCACACTGCCCTCGAACGGCCACGAGATCCTCTGGCGCGCCGATCCTCTGCTCGGCGGCTTCCCCTTCGGAACGATCATCGAGGTCACCATCTACGGCCTCTACGACACGCAGGCGTCCGCCGACGCCGGGGGCGACCCCGACAACCCGGCGCCGATTTCCGACCTCGCCGGCAACGAAATGCTGGTGAACTACAAGTTCCAGTTCCAGACGATCGCGCCGCCGGATCTGCCCCAGAACCCGTTCCCCGAGTACGCGATCTGGTGGGCGGCGGCGGACCGCATCGGAGCACTCGACACCGTGAACCAGCAGGGTACGGCCGACGCCTTCACGGGCGCGGTGGCCTTCCCCTTCGGCGTGCCGCGAAACGTCATCCCGGCCTTCACGGACACCGTCTGCAACGCCCAGAACGTGGCGGGCTTCGAGCCGACCGAGCTGAGCATCGACTGCCGCACGAACGGTGGGAACTGCACGACGTGGCTCTACGCGATGTCGCCCAACAGCGGTCAGATCGTCATCGTGAACAGCCGCACCAGCATCCCGGTGGCCATCATCGACACGCCGCAACCCGGCGGCGTCGGCAACAACACCGGATTCGGCACCGCCGCGAACGTCCTCGTCGTCTCGAACTCCTCGGCGAACACGCTGACCACGTTCGATCTCGGGTACGTGAATCCGGGCACCACCTTCATCAACGGCCCGATCTTCATCCAGAACGTCATGCCGACGGGCAACACGCCCCGGACCGTGTCGGTGACCACCAGCGGCGCGTTCAACCGCGACCCGTTCATGGGCGGTCCGCCCGCTCCGATCGTCATGTACGCCGACTTCACCGACGGCGTCGTGAACACCGCGTTCATCCTGTCCGAGGGGCCGGTCACGTCGATGAACCTCGGCGCGGACTCGGCGCCGCACGACATCTCGATGTCGCCGTTCCTCAACCCGCCGGGGCTGTTCCTGGCCGCGATCTCGCAGGGCGGCCTGCCCGGCGAGGGCCAGGTGGCCTACTACATCTCGGGACCCGGCGGCACCACGGGCATCTCGGCCGGCATCACGGCCGACAGCCTCGTGGGTAGCCTCACGGGCTTCGACGGTCCGGCCGGACTCGACATGATCCTGCCGGTCAGCCCCACCGCCTGGTGGGCGCTCGCCGAGTCCGGCGCGGAGGCGAACCGCGTCCGGACGCTCGGTCTCGGGACCGGCTCCTTCAACACGCCGCGCATCGTCGAGACCTTCGAGCAGGTCGGCGCGAACCCGGTGGCCGTGGCGCATCCCTGCGCCTGGAGCCGCTCGATGTGCATCGACTGGCTCGGTGCGCCCTGGGTCTGCGCGGTGCGGCCCGGGTGCTGGTACAACGGCACCGAGCAGCAGCTCACTTTCCCGTCGGGCGATCCCGCGCAGGACCTCTACATCTGTGCGCGCGGCGCCAGCCAGATCTCGGTGGTGAACATGGTGACGGGCCTCAGGGACTTCTACAGCCCCGTGTCCGTCCCGGCCATCCGCTCCATCGCCACCCCGGCGACCCAGTAGCACCTGCCTGGTAGTCCCCCTCTCCGGACTGCCGGATCCCCTCCGAACGGCCGCCCTGCGAAGGGCGGCCGTTCTTCTTGGGCGCGGGCCCGGTAGACTCCCCCAGGCACACCGAAGAAGAGGAAAGCCGCGATGACCCAGGAGACCCCGACGGCCTCCGGTCGCCAGGACGCACCCCGTGCCTCCGGCGCCGCGCGCATCCGCGCCCTCGAAGAGGCGGTGGGGGGCACGATCCTCGGGCAGGGGCCCGCGATCCGCGAGACGGTGGCCTGCCTCGTGGCGGGCGGCCACGGGCTTCTCGAGGGGGCGCCGGGCATGGGCAAGACCCTGCTCGTGCGGGCCCTGGCGGCCGCCTCGGGGCTCACCTTCTCCCGCATCCAGTTCACCCCCGACCTCCTGCCCGCCGACATCACGGGCACGGAGGTGCTGGACGCCTCCGGGTCCGGGTCGACCTTCACCTTCCGTCCCGGCCCGCTCTTCGGCCACGTGATCCTGGCCGACGAGGTGAACCGGGCGACCCCGCGCACGCAGTCCGCGCTGATCGAGGCCATGGCGGAGCGCGGCGTCACCGTCGGGAACGAACGGCACGCCCTGCCCGACCCCTTCTGCGTGCTCGCCACGCAGAACCCCATCGAGATGGAGGGCACGTTCCCCCTGCCCGAAGCCCAGCTCGACCGCTTCCTCCTCAAGATCCTGGTGCCGCCGCCCGACGAGGACGCGCTCGTCGGGATCCTCGAGCGCACGGACCGCGCCGACGCCGTCCTTCCCGAACCCGTGATGCCGGCCGAGGAGCTGCACCGCCTGATCGACGAGATCCGGCGGGTCGTCGTGCCCGAGCCGCTGCTCCGCCAGGTCGCGCGGTGGGTGCGTGCCACGTCGCCGTTCGGCCTCGAGGCGAGCGACGCCGCGCGGCGCACCCTGAGGCTCGGCGCGAGCCCGCGCGGCGGCGAGGCGATCTGCCGCGTCGCGCGCGTCTCGGCGCTGCGCGACGGCCGCAGCTACGTGAACACCGAGGATCTCGCCTGGGCGCTGAGGCCCGCGCTGCGCCACCGCCTGCTGCCGTCGTTCGAGGCGGAGGCCCGTGGCCTGGTCGGCGACGCGCTGGTCGCGGACGTCCTCCACGACGTGCCGGATCTGCCGTCCGAGGTCGAGCGCGTCCTCGACCAGATCGAGCGGTAAGCCGTCGCGGAGGGAGCTACCCGCCGGCGGGCCTGACGATCACCTGGACGAAGCGTTCGTCGACGAGCACTTCGCCCAGCGTCTTCTCGAGCAGCTCGCGATCCACCTCGCGCACCGCCGCAAGACGCGCTTGGACCTGGTCCAGCGTGCGGCCGTTCGCGTGGAGCTTCGAGAGGACGACGAGCCAGAAGCCGGGCGACTGCATCTGCGCGTCCAGCACGTTGGCCATCTGGCGCCGTGTCGCCGCGATCTCCGCGTCGTCCGGCCCGTCCTTCGCCAGCCTGAGCGCGACCTCCTTGGCCACCTGCGCGGCCTCGGCCGCCTTTTCCGGCGCGGTCGTGAACTGCACCAGCAGGCGGTCGAGTCCCTCGTAGTCCGTGAACTGGTAGCCGCTGCCGATGGCGTACGTGAAGCCCTTCTCCTCGCGCACCACGCGCAGGAGCCGAGTCGTGAGGATGGTCGCAGCGTGCGAGAGCGCGATCTGGCGGGGGGCGTCCTCCAGCGAGACGCCGCGCCACCCGAGCAGCACCACGGCCGTGGGCGTGACGGTCTCGATCTCGACGTCCTTCACCACCGGCCCCGGGCCCGGCTGCACCTTGCGCAGGGCGCGGATCTCGGCGTTGCGGTCCGGACGCGCCGGGAGGGAGCCGAAGAACGTTCGCGCGAGCCGCTCCGCCTCGGCGGTTTCGATGCCGCCCGCGATCACGATCTCCACCGGGGCTTCCCGGACGAGACGGTCGAGCCAGGCCTGGGCCGCCTTGGGCGTGATCCTCGCGTAGTCCTCCTGGGTGGGGAGCGCCAGGCGGACGTCGCCGCCGGAGCCGACGTCGCGCAGGGCGAAGAGCGCCTGCAGCGGCGCGTTCACCTCGGCTTGCGCGAGCTTCGGCGCGAGCTCCCGGCGCCAGGTCTCCAGCGTCTCCGGATCCACCCGGGGCTCCTTCAACAGCAGGTGGGCGAGTCGCAGCCCCGCCGGCAGCGCCTCGGCCGTTCCCCAGACGCTCAGGACGACGGCGACGTCCTCCAGCGAGCCGTTCACGTTCACCGCCAAGGGCTCCAGGTAGAGCGAGACGTCGGTGGGCGAGAGGTGCTTCGTCGTCAAGCGCTGGCTTTCGAAGGCGATGGACGCCGCCTCGGTGATGCCGCGATTGGCGGCCGTCTCCTCGACGAGGCCGCCGAAGAGGTTGATCCGGACGTGGACCTCCTCGACGTCCGGCATCGGCTTCACGCGCACGCGGATGCCGTTCTCGAGCACGAGGGCCGTCACGCCGAGCCCCTCGTGAACCACGCGTGACGCGACGGCGCCGGGCTCCGGGTCCTGCTCGAGGACGGAATCCACGCCGGTCCGTGCCTGGCGCTTCTCGACCTTGGTCGCGAGCGCCTGCGCGAGGACCGCCAGGACGTCCTCTCTCGTGGGTGCCTCCACGCCTTCCTCTTCGGGAACGACGAGGACGACCAGTCCGCGCGCCGGGTCCACCTGGTCGCGGAAGGCGGCGACCACCTCCTGGGCCTGGATTCCGGGGAGGAGCCGCGCGGCGAGGTCCCGGCGCTGGGCGGCGGACATCGGAGGGCGCCCCCGGGACACCGCGCCGTTCAGTCGCATGGCCACGCCCATGGCCGGCACGTCTCCAGCCGCCTGGGCCGCGGAATCGAGCACGGCCCGTACGGCGTCCTTCGCGCGCTCCAGCTCCCGGGCGTCGAGGCCGTGCTCCCCGAGTCGCCGGATCTCCTCCACGCCCTGGGTCAGCGCCTCGGCCCACTGGTCGGCGGGGGCCGAGAGACCCACGCCGCCGAGGAGGAGGTAGCCCGCCAGCGACTGCCCGCGATCGAGCCCCCTGCTGTTCGTGAACACGACCGCGTGTTCCTGCAGGAGGGTCGTCAGCCGCCGGTTGAAGACGCTCCGAGCCAGTCGCTCGGCGAGGCGCAGCCGGTAGTCGCCGACCGTGGCAAACGGCGGTTCCCGCCGGCCGAAGGTCAGGAGGATGTCGGCCTCCGCCTGTTCCGGGTCGGTCAACACCGCCGCCTCGAGCGCGGAACGACCCGAGATGCCGGGATCGACGTCGTCCGGAGCGGGGTCCTTCGCCTTCCAGTCCGCGAAGGCCTTGCGGACGAGGGGCTCCACGGCCGCGGGATCCACGTCGCCCACGACGAGCAGCGTGGAGCGATCGGGGCGGTACCAGGTCTCGTAGTAGGCCCGCAGCCGCTCGGGCGGCGCCTCGCGCACCACGTCGAGATCTCCGATGGGAAGGCGCCGGGCGAGGCGAGCCCCCGGCAGGAGGAGCGGGAGCGCCTGCTCCATCAGGCGCGTCGAGACGCCCTGCCGCGCCCGCGACTCCTCGAGGATCACCGCGCGCTCCTTCTCCACCTCGTCGGGCGCGAGGGTCAGCCGGTGCGCGACGTCCGTCAGGAAGAGCAGGGCCTTCTCGATCGTCGGCGCCGACGTGTCCGGGAGGCTGAGCACGTAGGTGGTCTGGTCGAAGCTGGTGAAGGCGTTCTGGTGCGTGCCGAACGCCATGCCCAACGACTCGAAGTAGCGCACGACCTCGCCCGGCGGGAAGTGCTCGCTCCCGTTGAACGCCAGGCGCTCGAGGAAGTGCGCGAGCCCGCGCTGCGCCTCCTCCTCCTGGAGCGAACCGCTGTCGACGTGCAGCAGGAGCGTCATCTTTCCGGCGGGCATCCCGTGGCGACGGATCCAGAACTGGAATCCGTTGTCGAGCGCGCCGGTTCGTTCGACCGCGGGATCCACGGGGAGCGGGGCGCCGAGGTCGAGCGGCCCGTGCTTGTCGCCCAGCGCCCAGGGCGCCGGGAGAGCGAGGAGCGCACCGAGGAGGAGCGGGGCGGCGAGCAGGCGGCGTGTCGTCATCGGGAATCTCCGGTCAGGGGCTCGTGCGGGACATCGTGCGGGGGAAGGCGATCGCTTCGCGGACGTGGGCCAGACCGCAGATCCAGGCGATGGTGCGCTCCAGCCCGAGGCCGAAGCCCGCGCTCGCGCACGCGCCGTAGCGCCGGAGGTCCAGGTACCACTCGTACGCCGCGGGCGGCAGCCCCTCCTCCTCGATCCGGCGCTCGAGGAACGCGAGATCCCCGTTCCGCTCGCCGCCGCCGACGATCTCTCCGTAGCCCTCGGGCGCGATCATGTCGCACCCCAGGGCCACCTCCGGGCGCTCCGGGTCGGGGCGCATGTAGAACGCCTTCACGGCGGCCGGATAGCGGTGGACCAGCACGGGTGTGTCGAAGAGCGACGAAAGCGCGTCCTCCTGCGGTGCGCCGAAGTCCTCGCCCCAGGGAATCGCCGCCTCCGTGCCCTCGAGGCGCGCGAGCGCCTCGTCGTACGTGAGCCGGGGGTACGGCGTCGAGGCGGCCGCCTCGAGCTTCCGGGCGTCGCGTTCCAGCACCTCGAGCTCGGGCCGGCACCGCTCCAGCACGCTCGCGAGGACGGAAGCCACGAGGCTCTCCATGAGGTCCATCGCGTCGTCGAGGTGCGCGAAGGCGATCTCGGGCTCGAGCATCCAGAACTCGGTGAGGTGGCGGCGCGTCTTGGATTTCTCCGCGCGGAACGTCGGGCCGAGGCAGTACACGCGTCCGAGGGCCTGCGCCGCGGCCTCCATGTGCAGCTGCCCCGTCTGCGACAGGTAGACCTGGTCGTCGTAGTACTCCACGGGGAAGAGCGTGGCGGTGCCCTCCGCGGCCGCGGAGCCGAGGATCGGCGCGTCGACGCCGACGAAGCCCAGGCCGTCGAGGTGGGCGCGGCAGGCGCGGATCACCTCCGCCCGGATGCGCATCACGGCCCACGGCCGGCTGCTGCGGAGCCACAGGTGCCGGTTGTCCATCAGGAACCCGGTGCCGTGCTCCTTCTTCCCCAGCGGGTAGTCCTCGACGGTGGGGGCGAGGATGCGGAGCTCCGCGACCGCGACCTCGACCTCGCCCTCGCGGCGGGCGTGCGCCTTGACGCTGCCGTGGACCTCGACGCTGCTCTCGATTCCGACGCTCGCGGCGGCCTCCAGCGCCTCGTCCGACGCGACGCCCTTCTTCACCACGGCCTGCACGTTCCCCGTGCCGTCGCGGATCTCGAGGAAGTGCAGCTTCCCCGAGGAGCGGTGGTGACGGACCCATCCGAGCAGCACGACGTCCTCGCCGACGTGCTGGGAGAGATCCTCGATCCAGGTGCGCGTACCTTCAGGCACTGGGGGCTCCAGGGTTGGGCTGCTTGCAGGATCGGGCTGTTGGCAGGGCGGAGGGGCTCCGGCGTGGAGGTCGAGGAGTATACTCCCCGGGTGTTCGACTCCATTCGCGGCCGCCTGATGCAGCTGGAGCCCACGCGCGTGGTCGTGGACGCCGCGGGGATCGGCTATGGGATCTCCGTTCCGCTCTCGACCTACGAGACGCTACCCCCGCCCGACGGCGAGGTCTCCCTCCTGCTCCACCTCGTGGTGCGCGAGACGGAGTGGCGGCTCTTCGGATTCGCGACTCCGGGCGAACGCGACGTCTTCCGGGCGCTCCTGCGCGTGAACGGAGTCGGCCCCACCATGGCGCTCGGTCTCCTGTCGGGCTTCGCGCCGGAAGACCTCTGCGCGGCCGTGACGCAGGGCGACATCCGATCGCTCACGCGCGTGAAGGGGATCGGGAAGAAGACCGCCGAGCGCATCGTCGTGGAGCTGCGCGACGTCGTGGCAAAGGACCTCGTCCGAGGGACCCCGGCGACGCCGAAGGGCGGCGGGAGCTCGGATCTCGTAGAGGACGCCGTTCGCGCGTTGCAGCAACTCGGCTTCGACCCGGCGGAGGCACGACGCCGCGTCGAGGCGCAGGCAGGGGGGGTGGACCCGTCGTCCGGAGACCCGTCGTCCGGAGATAGGGGGCTCGGCGACCTGGTGCGGGCCGCCCTGCGCTCCCCCTAGCCGGTTCGGCGTGCAGCGGCTGTTTCGGCGTGCCGCGGCTGTTGCGGCGTGCCGCCTACTTCTTCCGCAAGCTGAGCCCCATCGTCTCGAGCCTGCGGCGGATCTCGTTGAGCGACGTCTGGCCGAAGTTCTTCGAGCCGAGGAGGTCCGCCTCCGTGCGATCGAGGAGGTCGCCGAAGTCGGAGGCCAAG
>JAUXCH010000671.1 GCA_030618975.1 Planctomycetia bacterium | reverse complement strand
CTGGGTGAGGGGGCTCTGATGCGGCTCACGCTGTCTCGCGCCACCGCCCTCGCCGCCGCCGCCGCGCTGGTGCCTGCCTCTCGCATCGAGTCCTTCCCCTGGGAGGCGGCCGCGCTCGTGTGGGCCGTCGTCCTCTGGCGCCTGATCGCCGGAGGCGACGGGCGCGGGCTGGTCCGTCGTCGGGTCCGCCTCGTCGCCGGGGGGGTCCTGGCACTCGCGGGCGCGGGGCTGCTCTACGCGCTGGCCACGCGCAGCGGCAACCCGCTCGTCGTGCTCCTGACCGCCTTCGCCCTGGTGCAGGTCTTCCTCCTGCTGCGCCCCCAGGCTCCGTTCGCCACCTTCCTCACCCTGCTCCTCTCGAGCATCCATGTCGCCGGCGCGGCGTTCCTACGCCAGGACGCCGTCACGCTCGGCGTCCTCGCCGTGTGGGGCGCGCTGCTGGCCTGGGCACTCGTGCTCTTCGAGCGCCACACCGTGGGACGCCGTCCCGCGCGGGTGCGCGGGACCGTCCGGCAGATCGTGGTGGGCTCCTACGACGCGCTGCCGAAGGGCGCCGTGCGCGGCACCGTCTGCGGACTGTGCGCGCTCGGCTTCACGGCCGGCCTGCTGCTCTACGTCCTGCTGCCCCGTCCGCCGCGAAGCGACGACCTCGAGGATCGCGGCGCCTCCCGCGGCGCCGTCGGCGTGGAGGTCGGCGCGGAGGAAGTCGGCACCGTGCCCGACGCCTCGAACTGGATCTCCGGTCCGCAGGAATCGGCCAAGGGCTTGAGGCTCGGAGACATCGGGAGGATCAAGAAGGACCTGACGCCCTACTTCGAGGTCCAGATGCCCGCGGGGCGCGCGCCGCGGCTGCGCGAGAACACCTACGACGTGTACCGCCGGGGTGACTGGACGGCGTCCCCGGAGGGCGAGGGCGTCCGGGCCGCCGAGGCGCTGACGCCGCGCGAGGGCGCGGGCGGTTGGATCGCCCTGGGCCGCCGGGACGACTTCTATCGCGGCTTCGGCGTGCGCATCTCCCTCTACCGCGGACCCCAGCGGCGGCTCTACCTGGAGCGGGACGCCGTACGCGTGCGGGTCCTGCGCGGCAGCGGCGCTCTCGCGACCGTGCTGAGGCGGCAGGACAACGAGCAGATCGACAGCTTCCTCGAGATGCAGGTCGGCGACGTCCTCGAAGAACGTGTGGTGCCGCCGGTGTCCGACCCGAATGCCCTCGAGGTCTGCCGCTCCGACGCGCTTGTCGCGCCGCGGGCCTCGTACGTCACCCTGCCCCCGGAGTGCGAACCGCTGCGAGCGGTCGCGCGCGGCGTCGTCGGAACCGAGACGAACCCCTGGCGTCGCGCACGCCGGCTCGAGGCCTGGCTCGAGAGCGACGCGTTCACGTACACGCTCGAGATGCCCCCGGTCGACCCGGACCGCCCCGTCGTCGAGTTCTGCCTCCGCACCCGGCGCGGCCACTGCGAGTACTTCGCTGCCTCGATGACGCTCCTGCTGCGCGCCCTCGGCCACCCGGCGCGCATCGTGCGCGGATTCCGAGGCGGCGACTACCTCGACGACCGCGGCACCTGGATGGTGCGCGGCATGCACTACCACGCGTGGACCGAGATGTACCTGCAGGGGCTCGGCTGGATCGCCATCGACGCGACGCCACCCGACGACCAGGCCGTCGACGCGGCCGAGGTGGTGACGCAGGCCGCCGACACCCAGTCCGGCGAAGCGGACGAGAGGTCCTGGACGGAGCGCTTCCTCGGGTACGGCGACCGGGAACGCCGCCAGATCGCGACGGCCGTCGGCCGGTTCCTGAAGACCTGGCTGGTCCGCCCGCTCGCGTTCCTCTTCGGCCGGGACGGTTTCTTCGCCGGCTACGTCCTGCTCGCCGCAGGCCTGCTGCTCGCCGGCCGCCGCCGCCGGAAGACGCGCCTCGCCGCAGCGGTGGGGGTGCCGAGGAAGGCGCTGCCCGCAGGCCCCTACGGCCGCGCGCTCGCCCTGCTCGCACGCCGCGGATGCCGCCGCCGGCGGCCGCAGACCGCCCGTGAGTTCGAGACCTCGGTGCGACGCGTGCATCCCGAGGCAGGCACGTCGTTCGGTCACCTGACCCGTTTCTACGAGCGGGAGCGGTTCGGCGGCGAGACCCCGAACCGCGAGGAGTTGGCGAAGGCCAAGGCCGAGGTCGCGAGGCTGGGCGAAGCCGTGGAGGCGGCGCGGACGCGCCGCTGACGCCTCCGGCGCCCTCGCTAGGATGGTGCCCGGTATGACGGACCCGCCGACCCACGATGCGCTCGACGCGCGCCAGGCCGCGAGCGCGGTGGCGCGAACCCTCCGGGAGGCGGGACACCAGGCGCTGTTCGTGGGGGGGGCCGTCCGCGACCGGCTCCTGGGGCGGGTCCCCGGAGACTGGGACGTGGCGACCTCCGCCACGCCCGAGGAAGGCGCGTCGCTGTTTCCGCGGACCGTGACGGTCGGCGCGAAGTTCGGCGTCCTGGTCGTGGTGGGGCGGCACCACGACGTCGAGGTCGCGACCTTCCGGGACGACGGACTGTACGTGGACGGCCGTCACCCGACCGAGGTCCGGTACTCGGACGCGCCCCGGGACGCCCAGCGCCGGGACTTCACGGTCAACGCGCTGTTCGAGGATCCCGAGACCGGGGCGATCGAGGACTACGTGGACGGCCGGCGCGACCTCGACCGGCGACTCCTGCGGGCCATCGGAGTGCCGGGGGACCGGTTCCACGAGGACCACCTCCGGATGCTGCGCGCCGTCAGGCTCGCTGTGCAGCTCGACTTCGCGATCGAGCCCGCGACCCTCGAAGCCATCCGGGAGCTGGCGCCGCTCGTCGCGGACGTGAGCGCGGAGCGCGTGCGCGTCGAGCTCGTGAGGACGCTCCGCCACGGGCGGGGCCGGGGACTTCGCCTGCTGGCGTCGTCCGGTCTCCTGGAGGTCGTGCTGCCGGAGGTCGCCGCGATGCGCGGGGTCACGCAGCCGCCGCTTTTCCACCCGGAAGGCGACGTGTTCGTGCACACCTGCCTGATGCTCGACGCGGCCGCCGTGCCGGAAGGCGAGGACCCCGCAGGCGAGGTGCTGACGGATCTGCTCCTCGGCGTCCTCCTCCACGACGTGGCGAAACCTGCCACGCGCACCGTGGACCAGGACGGACGCATCCGATTCAACGGACACGACACGGAAGGCGCCGAGACGACCCGTCGCGTCCTCGAGCGGTTGCGTTTCCCGCGGCGGACCCTCGATCGCGTCGCGGCGCTCGTGGCCTCGCACATGCGCTTTCCGAACCTGCCCAAGATGCGCGAGGCCCGGCTCCGTCGTTTCCTCGGCGACGAGCACTTCGGCCTGCACTTGAGCCTGCACGAGGCGGACTGCCTCGCCAAAGTCGGATCGTAGCCAT
>JAUXCH010000449.1 GCA_030618975.1 Planctomycetia bacterium | reverse complement strand
TTCGCTCCAGAAGCGCGTGCTCGAGGCCGGCCGCCGGACCGGCCGTCCGGTCGTCATCGCCACCGAGATGCTGGAGTCCATGATCGACAGCCTGCGCCCCACGCGGGCGGAGGCGAGCGACGTGGCCGGCGCGGTCTACGAGGGCGCGGACGGCGTCATGCTGTCGGCGGAGACGGCGATCGGGAGGCACCCGGTGCGCGTGGTCGAGACCATGGCGGGCATTCTCGCCGCCGCGGAGGCGGATCCCGCCGCCCCCTACGCGGGGCGTGCGAGCTGGCCGGCGCTTCCCGCCCGCTCGGGACGACCCGACCAACACGTCGTTCGCGCGGCCGTCGGCCTGGCGTGCGAGACGGGTGCGCGGGCGATCATCGTGTTCACGCGCACGGGCGCGAGCGCGATCCGGCTCTCGAAGGAACGTCCTCAGGCCCGCATCCACGCCTTCGCGCCGAGCGAGGAAGTCTGCCGCCTGCTCACCCTGGCGTGGGGCGTCAGGCCCGCCGACCTGCCGGAGAGCCGCGGCACCGACGAGGTCTTCCAGTTCGTGAAGGCCCACATGGAGAGCTCGCAGGTCGGCCTGGGCGAGGGCGACCGCGCGGTCCTCGTGATGGGCAGCGCCAAGGATCCCGCGGGGGCCACGACCGTGATCAAGCTGTTCACGTTCTGAGCATCGGGAGGCGTCACGATGACCACCACGGATCGCCGTCGCGTGCACGTGCTCGTCTCGGGACTCGTGCAGGGCGTCTGGTTTCGCAAGCACACGCAGGCCGAGGCCGAACGCCTGGGCCTCGCCGGATGGGTGAGGAACCTGCCGGACCTGCGCGTGGAGTTCACGGCCGAGGGCGCGCCGGAGAACGTCGAGCGCCTGCTCCACTGGGCGCGACGCGGCCCTCCCGAAGCGCGCGTCGACGGCCTCGAGGTGGAGGAGCTCCCCCCCGAGGGAGGCGACGGATCGTTCGAGATCCTGCGGTAGGGACCGTGCGGGTCCGGGTGCCCCTGCAGGGACGCCGATCATGCACACCGGCGTGCGGTTCAGGCCGTACCGCGAGCTCGAATCTCGCGCCCGCCGCATTTCTCCTCTGCGGGCGATGCGCATGCGACATCCACAGAACCGCGATGGGGAATCTGCTGACCGATCCAGGTGACCGCCCAAGACCCCCAGGTGCGCCCGCGAACACGCCTCGGGACACCCCCTGACGGAGGGGGACGGCAGGCGTCCTCCTGTCCGGACTCGGTACCCCTCAGCCACCACAGCCCCAGTTCAGTCCCACCGCCTGTACGAGCGTCCGTAGGCCAGGTGGTAGAGCGTTAGCTTCCCAAGCTGAAGGAAGGGTCGTCGGTTCGAGCCCGATCGGGCGCTCCACTCTCCCTTGCCGCTGGTTCCACGTACTCGCATCGAATCTGGATGATTCAAGGCTTCTCGACCGGCATGTCCCGAGTACCGCTCCACTGCAACGAGATGCGAACAACTGCATGGAGATGTCTCCAGCCTGGCCAGGCAGGTGGCCAGGCGGGATCTAGAGGCGGAGGGCGCTTCTCTTCGGGCTCGGCCCTTCTTCTGGATGAGCCGGTGGTCGTAGGTTCGCTTCCGGAGCCGACGGGGCGACGGTGAAGCGCCGATGTCGTAGGGTGGGGGCGTCGAGCACTCGATCAGAAGGTGCAGAAGGTCGTGACACGTAGCTCCGAACCGTGCAGAAGGGGTGGGCTGGGCATGAGCACGAACCAAGGGACGCGAACACGACGCCTCGGGGTCTTTGCGACGGCGCTCCTCGCACTCGCCGTCCACGCGGTGTCCGTACGGGGCGACGACGGCGCCATCGAGGTTCCCGCGCCGACGGCAGTCCAGTGGCTCCAGGTGGAGACCGACGTCGAGCTCCTCGGGTCCTTCGAGAAGGGGAAGACCTCCCGGCGCGTCGCCTGCTCGATCGACGTGGCCGGCCGCTGGCGACTGGTCCCCCGGCACGTGGAGGTCCGCGGCCCCCTGACCCAGCGGTTCGGCTCCTCGGGAAGGCTCTACCGGGCATTCCTGCGCGGGAAGGAGGGCCCCGGCAAGGCCCTCTCCGAGCCCGCCCTCGCCGCGTTCTGGAGCTCGGTCGAGGTCGATGACGGGATCCTACGAATCGGGTGGTTGGACGCGGACGGAGAGATCGAGATCCCGGCCCCGATGAAGGAGGTGAACCTGCAGAGGTCCGACGATCCCACGCCGGAGCGCGTCGCGATCGCTGACGGCATCGTGCTGGTCGCGCTTGAGGCGTTGCCGGGGACGTGGGCCGAGGACGCGACCAGGACGGTCCACATCCAACTCGCGCGTGACGAGGAAGAGCCCGAAGGCGTCGGACGCCTGCGAATCGGACCGCTCCGTGCGGAGGATGGAGAAGTCGTCGTACCCCTGCACCTGAAGATCGTGGAACGCGAGCGCCACCTGGGTATCCACACGCTCGAGGCCGAGGGCAGCCTGACGCTCGGGAGCGACGGGCTCCTGCGTCGGGGCGCGATCAGGGTCGGGACGGGATTCCCCGATCCGAAGCGCCCGCAGCGCCGCGGTTCAGACCGGACGACGCTTCGCATCGAGGGGCAGGCGGAGCCGATCGAGGAGAACCAGGCTCGGGAGTACGCACAGCTCGTCGCGCGCTCGCGCGAGGACCCGCTGGGCCTGGCCCGGGAGACCCTGAAGGAGACGCAGGGGATCGCCTTCGCATTGTTGTCGCGCATCCGCCCCGACGTCGACCTGAAGGGCTGGACGGTGATGGTCTGGGAGGACCCGCCCGAGAAGGATGGCCCGTGGCCTCCGCTCAAGGACACGGTCGTGCTTCTCGACCACGTCGAGCTTGCCCTGGCGGCCCATGCCGAGACGATCGGATGGTTCGTCCCCGTTCGCGAGGCGATCGACCGCCTCGCCAAGTCCCGCCGCCCCGACTACCGCGTGGCACCGAAGGCGAAGACCGTGTGGGTCCATCCCGACGAGGTGGATTCTCCGCTGCAGGTCTGCCTCGCCGTGGTGACCGCTGCACACGCCCGGGCGGGACACCCGGGCCTGAGGCGCTTCGGTGTCCGCGGCGACGCGACCGACTGGGCCTTCATCGACTTGGACGGCCTGCTCGCAACCGCGCTCACGGTGGAGGGCTTGACGGGCTGCCACCACATCGCGATCGGGAGCGGCGTCCCGTCCAACTCCCAGGCAGCCGCACAGAAGCTGAGGGCCATGGCGGGGAGCATCCTACGGCCTCGGCCGAGTGCGGATCCCAGGGGGCAACGCGCCTCGTGGGGCAACCGCGCACTGGGCGTCATGGTCGGGAAGATCGAGGCCGACGACGATCTGGGCGACCTCGTCCGCCGTGCCTGGAAGGCGTCGACCCACCACACGCGCGACCTGTATCCGGAGGCGCCGCCTGCGGAGTCCCGGCCCACCGGCCTCTGGCGTCGCAGCCGTACGGGGGATCTCGAAGGCGCTACGGGCGCCACCCAGGTGGGCACCAGCATCTTCGCGTGGCTGCTCCTGCAGGACGGGCACGAGGCGGAGGACGCGGAGTCGATGGCCCGAGCGCTGTGCGACGGCGTCCTCGTGCGCACGGACACCGGCGCACTCTGGGTCACGCGGTGGGCCACGGAGGACGACGCCGGAGCCTGGGAGACGGTCCAGAAGGAGAGCTTCGAGCGGGTGGAGGAGTCGGACAACCGCGCGGGCACCGTGCGTCGTCGAGGCCCCTACGTCATTGCGACGTGCGGCGAGGTGCCCGCCGCGTGGGTGGATGCCCTCCTGGATGCCTAGACAGGACGTCGGACGCTGATTCGGTTGGCGAGCGCACCGGGATCATCGACCGCGCGCGGCGGTACGCCCCAACCGAGACAGGGGACCGTGCTGTGTGTCAGGACAATCGGCACGTTTCCCTCGAGTTTCCGTCAGGCGGCGGCACCGTGGCCTTGGCCGGCGTAGCGCGGAGAAACTGCAAGGAGATGCGCCCAGCCTGGCCCGGCAGATGGCCAGGCGAGATTCGGTGGGGTGGCCAGGCGGGGTGACGGGAACTCGAACGGAGTGTGCAGAAGGTCGTGACACGTGGCTGCGCCACCTGCGGCGGCAGCCAGATCACGCCGTTATCGAAGTCCGCGTCCTGGATCCGTACGAGGGTGACCTCGTTCCGACGAAGGCCGGTCTGGGCGACCGTCCCACATACATCACCCGACGTGGCGCGTGCGCCGGATCTTACGGAGAACATCGGCCTCGGCAGCCTGGGCGTGGTAGAGATCGCACCGCAACTGGAGGTTCATCCAGAATCCAGCCGTGTTCCCGAAGAACTTCGCCAACCGAAGCGCCGTGCTCGGGGTGATCCCGCGACGGCCGTTGACCAGTTCGTTGATGCGCTGGTAGGGGACCCGGATCCCCAAGGCCAGATCCTGCTGAGAGAGCCCCATCGGCGTCAGGAACTCCTCCCGTAGCATCTCGCCCGGATGGGTCGGTTGCCGGTGGCTGGGGACTCGAACCATGTCGCACTCCTTGCTCAGTGATAGTCGACGATCTGAACGTCCAGCGGGCCCGCCGCAGACCAGCGGAAGCAGATCCGAAACTGCCGGTTGATGCGGATGCTGTGCTGTCCCTTCCGATCTCCGGAGAGGGCCTCGAGCCGATTGCCCGGTGGGATTCGGAGATCCTCCAGGCGCTCTATCGAATCCAGTTGATCGAGCTTCCGGCCCGCCGTCGCCGAGAGCGATCGCGGGCACGACTTCCTCGCCACCTTCGTGTCTCGACCGTCGAAGACATCTTCCGTTCCGGCGTCGGCGAACGACCGAATCACAATCGCAGGATAGCACGGATATCATGCTATACGACACCTCTTCGGCGTGCACGCGAGTCCTCGG
>JAUXCH010000418.1 GCA_030618975.1 Planctomycetia bacterium | reverse complement strand
GGCAGCCGCTGCGCCGTGTGCGTGCTGACCGTGTCGGCGGCCCTCCGGCTTCAGGGGCGGGGGGTGCTCGAGTTCGTGGAACGATCGGCTGGGGCCGCAGGCTGTGCGAAAGCCGCTCCGAGCCTCCTACCCCCCCTACCCCCCCGCCCCCCCTGAACGCTTACGGCATTTCAATCGGCTCGGCCCCCGGTAGGCGTCCTCGCCCGCGGACCGCAGCAGCTCGACGAGCCGCGTCCCGATCAGGTCCTCGCACCCGGTGACGAGGATCTTCATCGTGTTCCACGCACCCCGACGGCAGGATGTCCTCGCCCCGGGGCCTGGAATCCGGTCCCCCGTTCGGCGGCCGACCCAGGAAAGGAACCATGTCCGCCATCCGGACGCGCGACCTCGTCAAGGAGTACCGACTCGGCCGCGACAACGTGGTGCGGGCCCTGGCCGGCGTGGACCTGGAGGTCGAGGCGGGGGAGTTCGTCGCCCTCCTCGGCAAGTCCGGTTCCGGCAAGTCCACACTGCTCAACGTGGTGGGGGGGCTCGACCGGCCGACGGCGGGGCAGGTCGCGGTCGGCGGGACGGAGCTGGCGGATCTCTCCGAGCGCGACCTGGCCGCCTTCCGCGCCCGGACGGTGGGCTTCGTCTTCCAGTCGTTTCACCTGCAGCCGCGCTACCCGGCGTGGGAGAACGTGGCGTTGCCGCTCGTCTTCCTCGGCGTCGGGCGTCGCGAGCGTCGCCGCCGGGCGGCGGCGCTGCTCGACGACGTCGGTCTCGCGCACCGGATCGACCACCGCCCGGCGGAGCTGAGCGGCGGCGAACAGCAGCGCGTGGCGTTCGCGAGAAGCCTCGTGTCCGAGCCCCGGGTGCTGCTCGCCGACGAGCCCACCGGGAATCTCGACTCCGAGACGAGCCGGCAGATCGCCGGGCTGCTCGAGTCGGCGCACGAGCGGGGCGCCACGCTGCTGCTCGTCACGCACGACCGCGAGATGGCCGAGGGGTCGGCCGACCGCGTGATCCGCATGGCCGACGGCCGGATCGAGGGGGCGTCGTGACCGGGCGCGCGTCGCCCGCCTCGCTCCTCGCCCTCGCCGTGGACGGTCTGCGCCGGAAGATCGGGCGCAACCTGCTCACGATCGGCGGCGTCTTCATCGGGGTGTTCGCCCTGACGCTGATCGTCTCGCTCGGCGAGGGGATGACGAGGCTCGTCGAAACCGCCGTCTCGGGCGAGGACAACCTCCGGCAGATCGGTCTGTCGGGAGGCCTCGGCCGGCCGCTCGGGGACGAGAGCGAGATCGAGATCTTCGGCGAGATGAGCGACGCACGGCGGAAGCGGCTCCGTCGCGCCGCGCTGGCCCGGACCCGACACGGGACGTTCATCGGGCGCCGCGTGCGCGCGCTCGACGCGGCGAGCCTCGCCGAGCTCGAGGAGATCGAGCACGTGGAGGTCGCGCGCCCCATCGTGCTCGAACGCTACGAGATGACGGCGGGCGAGCGCGAGACCGAGGCGACGGCGACGCTGGGCGTCGACGTGCGGCGGGGGCGCTACGCCGACCGCGTGATCGAGGGGCGCTACTTCACGACGCCCGGCGCCGACGAGGCGCTGATCCACGAGTACCTCGCCTACCAGTGGGGCTGCGTCTCCGACGAGGAGCTGCGGTCGCTCCTCGGGATCGAGCTGGTGCTCGAACCGATCCGGAACCCGTCGGGCGGTGGGTTCGCGTCCTCGGGCTTCCTGGCCGAGATGCTCGGTCGCCTCGACCTCTCCGCTCTCTCGGAGGAGGAGCGGCAGGCGTTCCCGAAGATCGTGGAGAAGCTCGGCCGTGGGCTGTTCGGCGGCGGGGGCGCCGCGACGGTTCCGAAGCGTCACGTCGTGACGGTCGTGGGCATCGTGCGCGAGCTGGAGGCCGGCGATGCGATCCGCGTGATCGAGGACGGCAACGCGTCGCGCGTCGACGTCTTCCTGCCGCTCGACACGGCGACGCGGTTCTTCTTCGAGCAGCCGGTGAACCGCGAGATCGGGTTCGGCCGCTCCTACGTCGTCGTCGACGACGCCGAGCACGTGGGGGAGGTCGAGACCGAGCTGCGCAAGCGCGGCTTCACCGCCTTCAGCGTGGCGTCCGTGATCTCGCGAATCGGTGGGTTCCTCGGCGCGCTCACCATCGTCGTCTCGCTGCTGACGGGTGTCGCCCTGCTCGTCGCCGCGCTCGGCATCGTGAACACGATGGTCACGAGCGTGCTCGAGCGGACGCATGAGATCGGGCTGTGGAAGGCCGTCGGCGCGACGAGCGGACAGGTGCGGACGGTCTTCCTGCTCGAGGCGGCGATGATCGGCCTCCTCGGCGGGCTGCTCGGCCTCGGTGTGGCGCTGCTCGTCCAGATCCCCGCCGATGCGCTCGCGCTGCGGATGATCAGTGAGCGTGCCGCCTTCCCCCTGCAGGGGAGCGTCTTCCACGTGCCCGCGTGGCTGCCCGTGGCCGGTCCGCTGCTCGCGGCCGGCATCGCGATGCTCGCGGCGCTCTACCCCGCGCACCGCGCGGCGCGCGTGGATCCCGTCCGCGCGCTGCGACACGAGTAGGGGCTCGCGCGGCGAACCCTGAAGGGCTACGATCGAGCGCCACGAACGGGGGCGTCATGAAGCACTGGAACGCGAGGCACGTCGGGTTCGGGCTGCTCCTCGTGGGCGTGCTCGTCTGCGGGTGCGGCGAGACGGCAGTGCCCGAGAAGGAGGCGAGCGAGGACGCCGGTGCCCTACCCGCTTCGGAAGGTGTCGTGCTGTCGACGGCGAGGCACGCCGTCCAGGCGCCGATCGACGACGGGGCGATCCTGGTGGAGGTCACGGCGGACGGGGAGATCCGCGTCGACGGCGAAGGGCCGTTGAGCATGGCAGCGCTTCGCCTGACGCTGGCCGAGGCGACCGCGTCCCCCGAGTGGCGGGAGCCGGACATGTCGAGCCGCCGGAGCCTCCGGCTCCGGGTCGACCAGACCGTGCCGTGGGTCGTCTCCCAGTGGCTGATGCAGACCGCCGCGCATCCGACCGTCGGGATCTGGCGGATCGACGTGGCGGTGCTCGACGCGTCGGGCGCCGCGGGCGTGCTCCCCATCCGGCTCCCCAAGGACCGCGGCATCACGGCGACGGCGCAGTTCCTCGAGGAGCTGCCGATGGTGACGGCGAGGGTCTTCCGCAAGCGGGACGAGGACGGAAGCGCGTGGACGCGAGTGCGCGTTGGTGACCAGGAGAGCTTCGACCTCAGGGCCGACGCGACGCGGGAGGGCACCCTGGACGCCGTGCGCCGGGCGATCGAAGCGCTACGGTCGGAGATCGGCAAGAGCACCCATCACCCCCGTGCCGAGATCAAGGCTCCGCGACCGAGCGGGCTGAAGGTGCCGCACGGTGACGTGATGGCCGTCTACGACGCGTTCGTGGGCGCCGGCGACGAGGACTGGGCTCGGGGACTCGTCCAACTCGAAGGCATCCCGCTCCCTCTCGCCCGGGTCACGGAAGACGTCGAGGCGCTGAAGGACTACGTCGCCGAGCTCCAGGGGCACTAGTCCGGCGTCGGCTCCAGCAGTTCGAGTGCGTTGCCGAACGGGTCGCGGAAGGCGATGAAGCGTCCGTACGGACAGGGTGCGATGCCGCTGTCCTCCTCCGACCACTCGATCGGGATCAGCTCGACGCCGCGCTCGCGCCACGTTGCCACCGTGCCCTCGAGGTCGTCGGTGTACAGGACCAGCGTCACGCCGGTCTGGTTGCCGTAGTCGACCGGCACGGCGACCGGGACCTGGTAGACGAGCACCGGCGGGCCCTCGCCCAACTCGAGCTCGAACGGGCCGTCCGGGCCGAAGCGATCCCGGAGCGGGATGCCGAGCCGCTCGCCGTAGAAGGCGCGCGCCTCCTGGAGGTCGGTCACGTTGATCTGGATCAGACCGGTGCGCAGCGCCATGGCCGTCCCTCCTCCCGTGCTCGTGGGGCGAGGGTACCTCCGGCTCCGAGGGCCCGGCCCCCGGCCCCCCGGTCCTCGGCCCGGCTTCGCGTACCCTGGACCCGACATGCGGACCCGGTCGAGCCTCCCCCTCAGCGTGCGCGAGTCCCTCGGCAGCCCGATGGGGCTGCTCGCGGCGGCCGTCGGGGTCCTGCTCGTCGGTTGGGTGGTGCTCCTGCTCGAGGTCCTGGGGCCGCGCGCACCGAGCCGCGGATCGGACCTCGTCGGCTTCCTCCTCGGTGGGCTGCTCGTGATGGTGCTCGTGGCCGGCGCGCGCGCGGGGCGCCTGCCGTGGACCCGCCGCGCCTTCGGGGCCGTGCGGCGGGCCTTGGTCGCTGCCGGCCGGCGCCTCGCGCCGCCCGCGGGCGTCGCCTTTCGCCTGCCCGCGGAGCCGCCGCCCACCGAGGACCGGGCCCGAAGAACGCCCACCCTCGTGCTCGCCGCGCTCACCCTCGCAGCGCTCGTGTCGGGAGATGCCGTGCCGAGCGCCCTGACCTGGGTGCAGGTCGAGGTCTCCTTCACGCTCTACCTGCTGGGTCTGGCCGTCCTCTGGGCGCTCTTCGGAACGGTGACGATCGTCGCGCTGCTCGCGGCGCGCGCCTCCGTGGCGAACGCGAAGTGGGCCGTCGTGCGCAGCCTGCCGCTCCTGGCGTGGCTGGCGGCGGTGACCGCCGCGGCGTGGACGCCGGGTTGGATCGTGCTCGCGGCTTGGGTCGGCGCGCTGCTCTGGCTCGGCCCGTCCGTCCTGCGACGACCCCTGGGGCGCTACTTCCTCTACCGGCGCGAACCGGGTGGAGGGTTCGCGGCCGTGACCGTGGACGGCTACCTCCGCAGCGCGTTCGTGCTCGTCGCGGCGTTCCTGGGCCTGACGGTCGCGCTCGCGCAGGCGCCGCGTCTGGCGAGTGTGGTGGTCCCGTCGGGGCCCTACTCGCTCACGCTCGCCCTGGGTCTCTCCGCCTCCATCGGGTCGGTGTACCTGGTCGTGCGCACCGGTCTGTACGTCCGCCGGCTCTACGGGCGTGGCGACCGCGCGCCCGAGGTTCCGCTCGTGCCCACGCTGTGGTGGCCGGGCGGCGACGACACGCTCCCGTGGATCGACGCCGCGCGGGACCGCGGGTGGCGCATCGCCGTCGGCAGCGAGCCTCCGCCACGCGGCTTCGACCTC
>JAUXCH010000688.1 GCA_030618975.1 Planctomycetia bacterium | reverse complement strand
TCCGCCCGTCTCGCTGGCTGCGCCATCGTGTACTCCGAGGATCTGAACGCTGGACAGGACTACGATGGCGTGCGTGTCGAGAACCCATTCGTGTAGAGCGCAGCAGCCGGAGGCTCCTACGGCGCCCGTCGTGCTCTACGCTCTCCAACACGAGAAGCGGCGGAGTGAGGACTCTCCGGGCCGGGTCTGAGTACAGCGCCAGCAGTTCTCTCGGCAACAAGCCGTACCCGGTCGGGCTCGCTGTGTTCCTGTTGGGTGCCGTTCTGCTCGGCGGCGGCCCGTGCGTACGCTCCGGTGGAAGCGTCCGTGTCCTCCAATCCAGGACAATCCGACCCGCGGGACACCCTTGAGCCCGGGCACGAGGATCCAGGAAACGATCGCAGCGTCGGCCGCCAAGCCCTTCCCCCGCCCGCTGGGCGAAGGAGCCGGTCGAGCGCAGCTGCGCCGTGCTCGTACGTACAGCCGCTCAGACGTCCAGGGGGTCCAGCTTCTCCGGGTCGATGCCGAGTCGTTCGATCGCCTCGGCGACCTTAGCGGCGTCCAGGCGTCCGTCCCTGCGCAGCGCGTCCAGGGCGGCGACGACGATCAGGGGGGCGTCGATCTCGAAGTGGCGCCGGAGGGCCTCGCGCGTGTCGCTCATGCCGAAGCCGTCCGTGCCCAGGGCGGTGAACGTCCGGTCGCGTATCCAGGGGACGATCTGGTCGGCGACGAGCTTGAGTTGGTCGCTCGCGGCGACGATCGGACCGTCCATGTCGTCGAGCACGCGCTCGAGGTACGGCACGCGTCGTTCCTGGGCCGTGGGGTGGAGGCGGTTCCAGCGATCCGTTTGGACGGCTTCGCGCCTCAGCTGCTGGTAGCTCGTCGCGCTCCACACGTCCGCGGAGACGGAGAAGTCCTTCGCGAGGCGCGCTTGCGCTTCGAGCGCGCTCGCGAGGATGGCCCCGCTGCCGAACAGCGTGACGTGGAGGTCCAGGCGCTCGACGGCCGGCCGGTAGAGGTAGAGACCCTTCAGCACGCCCTCGCGCACGTCCGGTGACGGAAGCGGCGGCTGCGGGTAGTTCTCGTTCTGCAGCGTGACGTAGTAGAAGACGTCCTCTTCGTCGCGGATCATGCGACGGAGGCCCTCTTCGACGATCATCGCGATCTCGTAGGCGAAGGCGGGTTCGTACGCGACCACGTTCGGCAAGGTGGTGGCGAGCAGGTGCGAGTGTCCGTCCTGGTGCTGGAGGCCCTCGCCGTTCAGGGTGGTGCGTCCTGCGGTCGCGCCGAGTAGGAAGCCGCGGCCGCGCGAGTCGCCGAAGGCCCAGATCTGGTCGCCCGTGCGCTGGAAGCCGAACATGGAGTAGAAGATGTAGAAGGGGATCATCGGCTGGCCGTGCGTGGCGTAGGCCGTTCCCGCGGCCGTGAACGAGGCCATCGAGCCGGCCTCGGTGATGCCCTCCTCCAGGACCTGTCCGTCTTCGGTCTCGCGGTAGTAGAGCAGCTGTTTCCTGTCGACGGGCTCGTAGAGCTGTCCGTGCGCGGCGTAGATGCCGACCTGGCGGAACAGCGGCTCCATGCCGAACGTGCGCGCCTCGTCGGGGATGATGGGGACGACGCGCCGTCCGATGCCCTCGTCCTTGAGGAGCTTCGTCAGGAGGCGCACGAACGCCATCGTGGTCGACACGCCGCCCTTCGTCTTCGTGCCCTCGTAGAACTCCTCGTAGAGGTCGCGCTCGGGGACGCTCAGGTCCACCGACACGTCGGTGCGCCGCGACGGCCACCGTCCGCCGAGGGCGGCGCGGCTCGCCTCGAGGTACTGGACCTCCGGGCTGTGCGCTCCGGGGTGGTAGTAGGGCGGATCGTGCAACTGGCCGACGGTGATCGGCAGGTCCAGTCGGTCCCGGAAGACCCGCAGCTGGTCCTCCGTGAGCTTCTTCATCGAGTGGGTGACGTTCTTGGCCTCGAACCCCTCGCCGAGGGAGAAGCCCTTGACCGTCTGCGCGAGGATCACCGTGGGGCGTCCCCGGTGCTCCACGGCCGCCTTGTACCCGGCGTACACCTTCTGCATGTCGTGTCCGCCGCGCCTGAGGTCCTTGAGCTGCTCGTCGGTGTAGTCGGAGACGAGGGCGAGCAACTCCGGCGAAGCGCCGAAGAGGTGCTCGCGCATGTAGCCCCCGCTCTCGGTGCGGAACTTCTGGAGGTGACCGTCGAGGTACTCCGTCAACCTCCGGCGGAGCAGGCCGTCCGCGTCGCGCGCGAAGATCGGGTCCCAGTCGCTCGACCAGAGCACCTTGATCACGTTCCAGCCGGCGCCGCGGAAGACGGTCTCCAACTCCTGGACGATCTTGCCGTTCCCGCGGACGGGGCCGTCGAGCCGCTGCAGGTTGCAGTTGATCACCCAGGTCAGGTTGTCGAGCCCCTCGCGCGCGGCGATCGAGAGCGCGCCCAGGGTCTCGGGCTCGTCGGTCTCGCCGTCGCCCACGAAAGCCCACACGCGCGACTCGGGACCCTCGAGGATGCCGCGCGCCCGCATGTACCGGTTGAAGCGCGCCTGGTAGATGGACGCGATGGGCCCGAGTCCCATCGAGACGGTGGGGAACTCCCAGTAGTCGGGCATCAGGCGGGGGTGCGGGTAGGACGGGAGCCCGTCCCTGTGGCCCGACTCCCGGCGGAAGGCGTCCATCTGGTCGGCCGTGATCCAGCCCTCGAGGAAGGAGCGCGCGTAGAGACCGGGGGCGCCGTGTCCCTGGACGTAGACCTGGTCGCCGGAGCGAGGGTCGTCCTTGCCGCGGAAGAAGTGGTGGAAGCCCACGTCGTAGAGCACCGCCGAGGAGGCGTAGGTGGACAGGTGCCCGCCGAGGCTGGGGTGGTGGACGTTGGCTCGGCTGACCATCACCGCGGCGTTCCAGCGGACGATGTCGCTGATCCGGTCCTCCATCTCCAGGTCGCCCGGGTAGTCCGGCTCGTGCTCGACCGGGATGGTGTTGACGTAGTCGGACGCGAGGAGCCGGTCCGGGAGGGTGCCCGCCTCCCGGGCGCTCTCCATGAGCCGCGCCAGGACGTAGCGGGCGCGGTCCGGGCCCGAGGCCTCGAGCAGGGCCTCGAGCGAGTCGAGCCACTCCGTGGTCTCGGTGGGGTTGCTGTCTTGCTGCACGGTGGAGTAGAGGGTCACGGCGAAGATCCCGGTGGGGGGGCGAGGAGGGCCCTACAGGGAACCCCGGAGGCGGGGGTCGATCACCGGGGGACCTGCGTCAGCCGCTCACCC
>JAUXCH010000385.1 GCA_030618975.1 Planctomycetia bacterium | reverse complement strand
CTCTCGACCTCGAGCCCTACGGCGGCGGCCGGTCGAGCGGGCCGCGGCCGCCGGCGGCCGCCGCGTGGGTCCGGGCCGCTTCAGGCTCCGGCCAGACCCCGGATCAGGGCGATGGCGAAGAGGAGCGACAGGCAGAGCACGAAGACGCCCATGATCAGGTGGATGCGGAGGATCATGCGGGTCGAGAATCGCTTCCGAAAGCGATCCACGAGCAGGCCGGCCAGGGTGAACCACCCTGCGATGCCCACGCCGACCCCCAAGGCGAACGCCGCGCTTCCGTGGCGCTCGGCTCGATGAATCCCGTGGAGGCGACGATGCCCAGCGCGGTCGTCCAGGTGACGATCCGGGTCGGGTTGAGCGCCGAGATCGTGAAGCCCAGCGCGAGGCTGCCCGCGATGCGGCTCCTGGGTTCTGCGAGCTCCTCCGGGGGGCGGTAGCGCAGCAGCAGGATGCCCAGGACGAGCAGGATGAGCGTCGCCACGGCGCGCGCGACGGGGACGACCAGGGGCTGGTCGGCCAGGAAGACGCTGAAGCCCAGGTAGGCCAGGAACGCGTAGATCGCCTCGCTCAGTGCCGAGCCGACGCCAACCAGGATGCCGGATCGGGCGTGCCCCCTCAGGCTGCGGGTGACGACGAGGATCGCCACCGGACCCGCGACCGGGACCGAGCCCAGGAAGCCGAAGAGCAGTCCCGTGAGCGCCACCCACAACATCGCGAGGCTCCTCGATGCGCGCCGCCTACCCGGGCTTGCGGGCGCTCACGATGCCGGCCATGCGGAACGTGAGCTTCTCGTGGCGTACGGCCTCGTAGCCGTGCCGCTCGAACGCGTTCACGTACTCCTTGACCCAGTGGGAGTCGCGGATCAGCGCCGCGAGGTTCCGGTCGAAGCACTCGTCCCAGCCCTCGAACACGCGCCGGCCGAGCCTGCGAACCAGCCCCATGTGGAGCCGCCAGGCGATCCGAGCGAGCATGCCGTGCGGGTAGTCGAAGTCGTGCAAGGCCACGATCCCGCCCGGCGCGACGTGCTCGTCGATGTTGTCGAGGAGCGCGTTCGCGTCCACGTACTTCGGGATGTAGCTCGAGACGACGACGTCGAACTCCCCCTCCAACTCGACCGTCTCCGCGTTGGAGCGGAGGAAGGTCACGTCCGCGTCCGTGTCCGCGAACTTCTCGCGGGCCACCTCCAGGTACTCCTCGGTGAAGTCGACACCCACGATCCGCGCCTGCGGTGCCTGCTCGTGGAGCTGCCTCGACACGATGCCCGTGCCGCAGGCGAGATCGAGGATCGAACGGGCATCCGCGGGCACGTGCGCCAGGAGCCGGCGCTTCCAGTAGCCGTCGCGTCCGAGCGTCGTGACGGCCACCACGCGGTCGTAGGAGGGACCGGTGCCCGCGAAGAACCGGCCCACGATCTCCTCTCGAGCCGCGCGGTCCTGCATATCGACCTGCTTCATGGACTCCACCCCGACGCCCGCCTCCCGGACCACGCACCGCCGTCCACGGTCCTCGGGAGCCTGCATCGAGGGCATCGTAGCGCACCCCCGCTCGGCTCCCGAGAGACTCCCCGACGCAACCGGTCCCGGGGACGGTGTTCCCGCAGGTCGGCCGGTCTCCGGTTTCCCCGCGTCGCCAGGGGCGTACCGAGACGACCAGCCCACCCGTTGCCCGGAGAGGTCCCGAAGGAGTAGCATTGGACCCAACGGAGGATCTCGCCATGGCAGAAAGCGTCTACAAGGTCATCGAGCTCGTCGGCACCAGCACCGAATCCTGGGAGAAGGCGGCCGCCAACGCCGTGGAGATCGCGGGGAAGAGCCTCCGCGACCTCAGGATCGCGGAGATCGCGCAGCTGGACATGCACCTGGAGGAAGGCAAGATCCACTGCTACCGCGCGAAGGTGAAGGTCTCGTTCAAGTTCGAGCCCTGAGCCGGAGGGCAAGCGGCAGGCGACGACCTGGGCGGCTCCCGCTGCCCAGTGGATGCGCAGCAGCTCGCCGGTGAAGTTCACGATCCCTTGAGCGGCACCGCCGGTGATCCCGGCCACCCGCCCTCCTGACGCCCAGCGGTCCTCGCGGTTCCGACCTCGACTCCCCGGTATCGTGTTCCGACCCATCACGGCTCCCGAGGGAAGGTGTCCACCGTCATGTCGAATCGCCGGAAGGTCGTCCTCGCCTACAGCGGAGGACTGGATACGTCGGTCATCCTCAAGTGGCTCGAACAGGAGGGCTACGAGGTCATCGCCTACGTCGCCGACGTCGGCCAGGAGGACGACTTCGAGGCCGTCCGCCTCAAGGCACTCGCGACCGGCGCCACGAAGGTCCGTGTGGAGGACCTGAAGGAGGAGTTCGTCACGGACTTCATCTTTCCGGCGTTCAAGGGGAACGCGATCTACGAGAGCCGCTACCTGCTGGGAACGGCGCTGGCACGGCCCCTCATCGCCAAGCGACAGATCGAGATCGCCCAGGAGGAGGACGCCCACTACGTCGCGCACGGAGCCACGGGCAAGGGCAACGACCAGGTGCGACTCGAGCTGGCCTACTACGGCCTCGCGCCGGAAATCGAGGTGCTCGCCCCGTGGAAGATGCCCGCCTTCCTGGAGCGCTTCAAGGGGCGGCCGGAGCTGCTCGCCTACGCCGCGGAGCACGGCATCGACGTGACGGCCACGGCCGAGAAGCCCTACAGCGAAGACGAGAACCTCCTCCACATCTCCCACGAGGCAGGCATCCTCGAGGACCCGGCGCGGGCCGCGAGCGAGGACGTCTACTCGCGCACCGTTTCACCGGAAGATGCGCCGGACCGCGCCACGCACATCGTCGTCACCTTCCAGGACGGGATCCCGATCCACGTGGAGAACCTGGAGGACGGAACGTCGAAGACCGGCGCCCTCGAGCTCTTCACCTACCTGAACGAGGTCGGCCGAGCCAACGGGATCGGGCGCCTCGACATGGTGGAGAACCGTTTCGTCGGCGTGAAGTCGCGGGGCGTCTACGAGACGCCGGGCGGCACGATCCTCCACGCCGCGCACCGCGACATCGAGAGCATCGCCATGGACCGGGAGGTCATGCGACTGCGCGACATGCTCTCCGCGAAGCTGAGCGAACGGATCTACTCCGGATTCTGGTTCTCGCCCGAGATGGACTTCCTGATGGCCGCCATCGACAAGAGCCAGGAGGTCATCGACGGGCGCGTGTGGTTGAAGCTCTACAAGGGCAACGTCCTGCCCACCGCCCGCGAGAGCTCGAGCTCGCTCTACGACCAGGAGTTCGCGAGCATGGACCTGGAGGGCGGCTTCAACCAGCAGGACTCGGCCGGCTTCATCAAGATCAGCGCCATCCGCCTGATGGCCCACAACGCGATCATGCGCCGCAAGCACAAGCACTGGGGGGTGGATCCCTAGGAGCCGCGCTCCGCGTAGGATGCCCGAGGCGGGGTGTCGCCCGGCCGCCCGCCGGCACCCCCTGGAGTCGACGCCGTGAGTGCCTCCGTACGCGTTCTCGTGCTGCTCGTGCTGGCCGTCTTCCTCGCGGCCGGCACGTGGTGGCTGCGCTCGCGCGGCGAGGCGCCGCCCCCGCCGTCTGCCGAGCCCCCCGTCCCCGCGTCGCCCACCCCGTCGTCGGCCCGGCTGGGCACGCCGCGGACCGCGCCCGCCGTCGTTCCCGCCGCGCCGGACGAAGTCACCGCGGAGACGCCGGGGGCTCGGCTGCGCGTCCACGTCCTGGACGAGGCGCGCGGAACCGACGTGGAGGGCGCCGAGGTCACGGTGGTGCAGGCGCGCACCGCGGAGATCTTCCGGACGGACGGACGAGGTTCCGTGACCGTCCCAGGTCTCTCTGCGGGCCCCGCCTCGGTCGCCGTGCGCCGAGGGGGCTACGTGCGCGTGGACGTGGAAACGGTCCTCGCGGCCGGGGAGACGACGACCCTCGAGACTCGCCTCCCGAAAGGCGTGGCCGTGGAAGGCACGGTGCTCGACGCCTCCTCCGGATCGCCGATTCACCACGCCCGGGTGCTCGTCGTCCCCGGGGGGACCGTCGACGGGGCGATGGAGATGAGCTTCGGCACCCCCTTCGGATCCGCGGTGACCGACGCGTACGGCCGGTTCCGGGTCGAGGACGTCGAGGCCGGCGTCCTCGTCACCGTGCGCGCCCGGGCCGCGGGCTACGGGGAGGGGTACTCGAGCGTCCGGCTGGGCCGGAAGGAGACCGCCGGGCCGCCCGTCGAGGTGCGCCTCTCTCCGGCCGGCAGCGTGAGCGGGACGGTGCGGGTCCCGGACGGAAGACCGGCGCCGGGCGCGCAGGTGTACGTGATTCCCGCGAATGCCCCCGCCTTCCTCCTCGCCAACCCCGGGGCCACCAGCATGAGCGGGGGACACGTGTTCCGGGCCCTCGTGGGAGAGGCCGACGAGCGCGGCGCGTTCACGGTGGACGGCCTGGATCTCGACGCGGTCTACTCGCTGCTCGCCGTGCTGGAGGGAACCGGGCGCTCCCCCGTCGCGACCGGCGTGACGACCACGGCCGAGGCGCCGCGCGTCACGGTCGACCTGCTCCTGGAGCAGGCGGCGAAGCTCACCGTCCGCGTCTGGAGTCCGGACGGCGCCCCGCAACGGGAGGGGTCCGTCACGCTCTTCGGAGCGGGCTTCCCGATCCAGCTGGAACTCCGCGAACCCGGGGTGTTCTCGGCCGCCGTGCCACCGCCGGGCGCGTACACGCTGCGCGTGCGTTGCCCGGGCACGGTCGTCCAGGAGATGCCCGTGGAGATCGAGGCCTCCACGTCCCGGGAGATCGAGGTGCGTCTCGACCGCGGACTGGCGCTGGCCGGCGTGCTCGTCGACGACCGGGGCCGGCCCGTCCCGGGGCAGGAGATCTTCGTCGACCGGCCCTGGCAGGAGGCCGGTGAGCACCCGCCCTCCGGGGGGAGAACGACGACGGACGACGAAGGACGCTTCCGCATCGCAGGGTTGCGCGCGGGCCCCCACAGCCTCGGGCTCGTCCTGGCGCGGCTCGTGGTGCCCGACGGCCTCCGACTCGACCCGCCGACGGAGGACCTGCGCGTGACGGTGTGGCGGAAGGCCGCCGTGCGCGTCCGATTGCTCGTGCCGGCCGGCACGACGCCTCCCGAGGAGGTGGGGATCCGCGTGGGGCGCAGGGAGGGCGGCGGCTACGGCGTATCGGGACACAAGCTGCGCTGGAGCGGTGGCGACCTCGTGTTCCGCGACCTTGCGCCGGGCGAA
The DNA here is from genome assembly GCA_030618975.1 of Planctomycetia bacterium. Lineage (GTDB taxonomy): Bacteria > Planctomycetota > PLA2 > PLA2 > JAEUHO01 > JAUXCH01. Next base: position 225 of record JAUXCH010000385.1, on the reverse strand, counting down.
TCGCGCGTCCACTTCCAGGCGCCGGGGCTCCTGGAGGTCGTACGTGATCTCACCCTGGAGCCGGGAGAGACCGCGGATCTCGGGACCCTCTCGATGGAGGCGGGGTTCGACGTCGAGGGGACCGTCGTGGACCGGGCGGGGCAGCCCGTGGCCGGCGCCCAGGTGAGCGCGGGCGAGATCTGGACCGCCCTGCACCGGCAGGTCGCGACGGAGGACGGCGGACGG
>JAUXCH010000803.1 GCA_030618975.1 Planctomycetia bacterium | reverse complement strand
GACACCGGCTCGGCCAAGCCTCTCCTTCGCAAGCTGGAGCGGCCGACGACCCTGTTCGGCTACTCCGGCGAGCGCCCGCTCGATCCGAGCACGCGCAGCGGGATCGTCTGCCCGACGCGGGCGCCCCGCGTGCAGACGGCCGCCTTCGGCGCCGCGACGCTGTGCCTGCCCGCGCGGCCGATGATGGTCACACCGAGCCCGGCGCCGAAGTGCTTCGGCTCGGCAAGCGGCGACGGCCGGGTCGTAGTCACGCGGTGCACCACAGGGTCGTGCTCGAGCTGCGATCCCTGCGCGCCGTACTGCCCGACGACGCGGGTGAACGACGACCCGCTGTCCATCGCGACGACCCAATGGTCGAGTGGCTACCACGACGGCAAAGAGGTGCGCCGGTACGACCCGTGCGTGCCGTGCGGCACGCGGCCGGTGTACCGGTCGCCGTGCGAGCCGTGCGAGCCGTGTGTTACCTACGAGCCCTGCGACCCCTGCGTGACGCGCGTCGTGGTCCGGCGCCCGGTCCGGGTCGTGCGAAGCGTCTGCACGCCCTGCTACAGCCCCTGCTACTCGTCCTGCTACACGCCTTGCGCCATGCCCTACCGCAGGTGGTGCGGTCCGCGCCTCCGCGTCGGCATCGCCCCGTACTGGGGCGGCTGGGGCTGGGGCGGCGGCCTGGGCTGGGGCCGCGGTTGGCGCGGCGGCTGGGGCGGTGGCTGGGGATGGGGCGGCGGCGGTTGCTGGTAGCGCACGACGAGGCGTAGACTGGCTCCCCGTCTCGAGGGGAGCCCGATGCGCACGTTCTGCCCTTCCACCGCCTTCTTGTTCCTCGTCCTGGTCGCCGGAGCGGGCGACGGCGCGGCCGCGCCCTCCTCCCCGCAGACGACCACCACGCTCGAGAACGGTCTCGAGGTGACGCTTCACCCGCTGTCGACGGGCGAGAAGATCGCGCTCGTGATCGTGTACGACCTGGGGGAAGACCACGATCCGGAGGGAAAGTCGGGACTGGCGCACCTCGTCGAGCACTGCTACGTGACCAGCGCGGCGGGGCAGGCGAAGCAGCGCACGGCCGAGGCGTTCATGGCGCGCTATCCGCAGGCGTGGAACGCCCAGACGGGCGCGCGCTACACGGTGATCGCGCTCCTCTTCCCCAAGGAGAAGCTCGAATCGGAGATCGAGGAGGCCGCCGCGCGCATGGGCGCGCTGGAGATCACGCAGGCCGATCTCGACCGCGAGGTCCCACGCATGCGCCTCGAGCTGGCGAGCATGTTCGACTCGGTGTCTCCGCTCGCGGCGGCCAACCGGGCCGCGGAACGCGCGCGGCCGAGCCCTGCGGGCGCGCGGAAGGGCGGCGTGATCGCGCAGATCGAGACGTTGACCCTCGCAGACGTCCAAGCCTGGCACGGAAAACACTACAAGCCGGCGAACGCACGGCTGGTGCTCCTCGGACCCTTCGAGGCGGAGCAGGGCGAGGCGCTCGTCGCGCAGCACTTCGGACCCATCGCGAAGGGCGAAGCGGTGACGCCGCGCGCGGCCGGACCGACACCGGAGGCCCCGCTCCAGGAGGCCGGCCGCCGGGGCGGCTGGGTCGCGAAGGCGTGGCGGGCTCCGGCGTGCGACGGCCAGGACTACGCGCCGTTCCTGATCCTCGCCCGTCGCCTCATGATGCGGGCCATGCGCCGGGGCGCCACCGCCGACGAGCCGATGCCGCAGTTCGCACCGCTCGACCGCCCCGAGGTGCTGACGATCACCACCCGGATCCTCCCCGACGAGTCGTCCGCCGAGGCCGCGGCACGCATCGACGCGTGGCTCGATGACCTGTCGGGAGAGCCCCTGGGGACGCGCGAGGGGCGGGTCACGGCGCGGGACTTCGGTTGGCTGCTGGGAACGACGGAGATCCCCCAGGCGAACGTGGCGAGGAACCCGTACCCCGTCGCGTTCGGGATCGCGCGGCGCGCCCAGCTCGGGCTGGACCCCGAGGTCCTCGCCGCCGCGCTCGCGTCGGTCGACCGGGCGGCGTTCGACGCGCTGAAGAAGCGGGTGTTCGGCGAAGGTCGCGGCGCGACCGCGGCCGTGGTCCACGGCCAGGGCGGGCGCTGAGCGTGATCGTCCTCGACGGCTCGCAGGGCGAGGGCGGCGGACAGGTCCTCCGCACGTCGCTCGCGCTGTCGCTGGCGACCGGCACGTCGTTTCGGTTGGAGAAGATCCGCGCCGGGAGGCGGCGCCCCGGTCTCCGCCCGCAGCACCTGGCGTCCGTCCGGTTGGCGACGAAGATCGGCGACGCCGAGGTCGAGGGCGCCGAGAAGGGCTCGCAGCGGCTGACCTTCGCACCGCGGGGCGTCGTACCGGGCGACCACGAGATCGACGTGGGGACCGCGGGCTCGGCGACGCTGGTGATCCAGACCGTGCTGCCGCCGCTCCTGGTCGCGGACGGGCCCACGTCGCTCGAGGTGGCCGGGGGCACGTACAACCCGTGGGCGCCGCCGTTCGACTTCCTGGACCGGGTCTACCTGCCCGCGATCCGGCAGTTGGGACCTCAGGTCGAGGCCCGGCTCCTCCGGCCCGGCTTCGCCCCGGCGGGCGGGGGGCGGATCCGGATCG
>JAUXCH010000424.1 GCA_030618975.1 Planctomycetia bacterium | reverse complement strand
GGTAGGCGCACGAACGTACCGTCCGTGCGTCTACGGTAGTACCCCCGTGAGATTCACCGACCAGTCCCCGAACCAGGTGCGGTCGGCCATCTCGGCCATCGCGGCCCGCGGGAAACGGCGCGCGGACAGGGGTGCGGACCTCGGGTACCCGAGCCACCGCACGTTGCTCCAGGAGGGCGGCGGGAGGTTCGCGTCCTGATCGGGGGCCGTGGGGAAGGCTCCCCCGTAGACCGCTTCGACGTAGGCCCGGTCGGGATTCAGGCGCACCCAGGAGAGCCCCGCCTCGCCCACGAACCCGTCCCACGCCTGGTGGATGTGGGGCTTGTCCAGCAACGGTTGGACGTGGTCGTCGTTGGCGAACAGGAGGAGCACCTTGAGATCGGGCGCTTCGGTGCCCACACCGCCGTAGAAGCCGGTCGTGTCCCGAAGTGGCCAGTTCGCAGCGGTCTCCGTCGGTGTGGCGAGGTCGCCGGGCCACGACGCGAGGGTCAGGGCTCCCGTATCGAGAAGCGCCTGCGTGAGTCGGACCGAGTAGTGCCGCTTGCCGTACATCCGCGGGACGTGTTCTCCGAGGACGTAGTGGAGGAGGCCGTCGTCGATGGTGGGACGACCGTCACCCGACGGGTCCCATCCCACGTGTGCGTACGCGGTGCCGAGGTCGATGTCCGTTGCATCGTAGTGGGCGAAGAAGTCGTAGAAGGGGTTCAGGGCGGCGTTCGGCACCGCGGGATCCCAGTGGCCGAGCTCCACCGCGGTGGTCACGTCCTGGGTGGGGTTCTCGCGCCCGACGTACCACTTCACGCCAGGGAGCTCGGACCCGTAGAGGGCCAGGGTGTTCGTCGCGGCGATGCCGGGGTGCGAGAACGCGTAGACGCCGGTCTGGTCCTCGATCACGTCGATCCCCAGATCGGAGCCCAGGTCGGAAACCGCCAGACCGTCGGCCGTGAGCGTCTGCCCCGTCACGAATCGCAGCACGTGGCGCAGTGCCGAGAGGTCGCTCGCGCCGCCGTAGTCGAACACGCCGTCGCTGGAGAGACCGGAGGCGACGTCGGTGTGTCCCGGCCAGAGAAAGGCGACGTGGAGGAGGCCCTCGGGGGCGGGATCGGGCGAGTACGAGAAGCCCTGACCGGGGGTCAGGTACGTGGCGATCTGGACCACGGGGGGCGCCATGCTGGTCCCGGGCGGTCCGGGGAAGCGTCCCTGGGGCGGGAACAGGAAACGCGCCAGGATCCACCTGCCCCCGTCACCGGGCACGAAGGCGTAGACCTCGCTCGTGCCGAGCCCCCGCGTGCTTCGGTCCACGGCCGGGGGTCCGTCGCCCCCACCCGATCCGCACGCGGCGAGGCAGAGCAGCGCCAGGCATGCGGCAAGGACCACACCGCCGTTCCTCCGACCGATCCACGACATGGCAGACCCTCCGGATCCGCGAGCCAGAGCACGAGGCCCTCCCCAGACGCGCTGGGGGCCCTCGATCCTCCCTGAACGCTGCAGAAGAACTCAAGCGAAATGCGGCAGGAACTGCGAGAAAGCGTGCGCCCATACAGCATGCGTGTCTGCCATGCAGTCCCCTCTGCCGCAGCGGTCAACACACTCGGGGCTACCTCGTCAGGCGTGACGAACTGGCATGGGTTGGTGTTTCGAGCGGCTACCGGCTACGTTGGTTGCATCAGGAGCAGCTGACTGGGATCTCGATCGCGGAGACAGCCATGTCCAGAGTGTGCGTGTGGTTTCTTCTTACGGCCTTCGCATGCGCCGTCGGGTTGCCCGCCGTAGGCAAACGACGTGTTGCCGCGCAGCCCGTGACGAACGAGGAGATCCGGACCAGGAAGGAGCCGCGCAAAGTCCGCGTTCCGAGCCGGAGGTTCCGCACGATCCAGTCGGCCATCGACGCGTTGCCCAGCGGAAGCACCATCCGATTGACGAAGAAGCTCTACGACGAATCGATCACGGTGGCGCACAAGGTGATCAACATCGTGGGTGCCTCCAGGAGACGGCCCGTCGTCCTGCGTAGCAGCCAGGAGGGGAGAGCGATCATCACCTTCGGCCCGGGCGGCGGGGGCGTACTCGAGAATCTGCATCTCCAGCGGGGCGCCGCCGGCATCGTCGGCGTCACGCGGCTGTACCCGGACGAATCCGAGGAGCTACCGGCGAAGGTATCTGTGCAAGGCTGCCAAATCCGTGGCTGCGCGGTGGGCGTCTACGGTGAGTTCAGCAGTATCACCATGCGAGCCGTCACCATTCAGGACATGACATGGTACGCGTTGTACATGCTCGGGGCCGAGACGCTGCAAGTCTACAATGCTTGGATCTCCGATTGTGGGAACGCGGGAATCGTGATCTTCAACTGGGAGGACTCCGGTACCATCCGCATCGCCAACACGAGCTGCCACTTCAACGAGGGGGGAGGGATCGTGGTGGTCGGCGACGCCAAGCACGTCGAGATTGACGGTTGTGAGTGCTTGGCGAATGGGCTTGCCGGCATCCTGCTCCTGGAAGTGGGTAGTGTCGATGTCGACAACTGTTACGTCGGATTGACCTACGCAGTCGATGCGCCGGAGAAATTCGGCGTCGCTGATGGGTTGCTCGTGACAGGGGAGACCTCGGCGCCGTGGATCGAAGTGACCAACTCCGACTTCGTCAACAACGAGCGCGCAGGGCTCATGTTCCTGAGCGCCTCCGGGATGGTCAAGAACTGCGTATCTGCATTCAACATGTGGGGGATCGTGCTCCAGGGTAGTCCCTTGCCCAACGGCGAGGACCTGGACATTGACTTCACGGACAACAGTGAAGGCAATGTCTACAAGGACGGCGACCTTGAAATCCCAGATGAATCGCTGATGCCGGACCCCCTGGACGACCCCTAGTCCGGGGAATCCGGGACAGGAGTCTCCCCAGTGAACGCGAGTCGTGATGCGACGCTCTGCCGCGACGGATTCGACGGGTTCGATCGCCCTTTCAAGGCGCACACGTCGTCACGCTCTGTCCGCAACGAACGCAACGGCGGACACGAATCGTGCCGAGCCCCCGCGTGCTTCGGTCCACGGCCGGGGGTCCGTCGTCCCCACCCGATCCGCACGCGGCGAGGCAGAGCAGCGCCAGGCATGCGGCAGGGACCGCACCGCCGTTCCTCCGACCGATCCACGACATTGCAGATCCTCCGGATCCAGGAGCAAGAGCACGATGCCCTCCCCAAACGCGCTGGGGGCCCTCGATCCTCCTGATCGCTGCCGAAGAACGCAAGCGAAACGCCGCAGGAAGGGCGGGAGAGCGTCCGCCTGCACACCTGCCCGGATCAGGGGAGACCCACCTACGCGTTCTCCCGCAACCGACGGCCGGAAGTCGCCGCTCGTCGGAGCCCTGATTGTGATATCATCACGAGCCTGCCGATATCGTGTGCGAGGTTCCCATGGTCCGCACCGTCATCTCCCTGGACGAAGAGGACAAGCGCTGGCTGGACCGCAAGGCCGCCGAGGACGGCGTGCCCATGACGGAGATCGTCCGGCGGGCGCTGCGCCTCCTCCGGGCGCAGGCTCCGCCGGCGGCCCGGTCCCTGTCCGATCTCCTCGAAGCGACGCGCGGGCTCTGGAAGCGCGGAGACGGCTTGGCGTACCAGCGAAGGCTGCGCCGTGAGTGGTGAGCGCATCCTGCTGGACTCCGTCATCCTCATCGACCACTTCAACGGAGTGGCCAAGGCGAGCGCGTACCTGAAGGAAACCGCCGGGCGTGCCCACGTCTCGGCCATCACGCGGGCCGAGGTGCTGACCGGCTTCGCGGACGAAGATCTTCCGCTGGCCCGTGCCCTCCTCGACACGTTTCCCCTGGTCGTGATCGACCGGGAGGTTGCGGACCTCGGGGCCACGCTTCGCCGGAACCACCGCTGGAAGCTCCCCGACGCCCTCCAGGTTGCCGCCGCCCGTTGCCACGGACTTCTCCTGGCGTCGAGGAACACGAAGGACTTCCCGCCGGACGAGTTCGACTTCGTGCGCGTGCCCTACACCCTCTGACGGATCCGCAGTGCGAGCCCATCGAGCCCCCGGGGGGTCGTGATTCCACCGACGGCAACGGGCCCGCTAGGACGGCCAGGTCGTGTCGGAGGGCCGGTCTTTCGGGGTCGTGTAGACCTCGACGGTCGCGCCCATCGGGTCGAGGACGGAGAGGCCCCAGTAGCTGTCCTGTCGCCACTCCGGTTCCGGCTTGAACATCGTCGTGCCCGCGTCGCGAAGCCGCTCGAAAACCGCCATGAAGTCCTCCTCGGGCACGAACGCGGAGAACGACGAGACGTCGAGCGTCCCACCGGCCCACCCCGGTTGGCAGGCGAAGGCGTCGGGGACGGGCAGCTTCTCGTCGGCGCGAAACCACATCATCTGCAGGCCCCCACACTCCAGGGCGAGGTATCCGAAGTCCGGGGTGTCCATGTGCGCGGCCTGCTGCATGCCGAGCAGATCGACGTAGAAGTGCCGGATCGTCTCGATGTCGTTACAGACGTGGTAGACGAACGGAACCTTGACGCGCGGGCCAGCGTCGCTCATGCCGGTCTCCCTCGGGGCGCCCGTGTCGGTCGGGGGCGGGCTCAGGTTTCGGAGGAGCGACGCGAACGCAGCAGCGCGCGGATGCGCTCCGGTGTGATCGGCAGCTCGGTCACGCGGACGCCGATGGCGTCGGAGATCGCGTTGGCGATGGCGCCGATCACCGGCAACGTGGACCCCTCCCCCACCTCCTTGGCGCCGTAGGGGCCGCGCGGCTCGTACGACGGCACGATCGTCGTGTCGATCTCGGGGGTGTCGAGGGAGGTCGCGATCAGGTAGTCGTGCAAGGTCGGGTTCACCAAGTTGCCCTGGTCGTCGAACGCCACATCCTCGAGCAGCGCCTCGGAGAGCATCATGACACCGGCGCCCTCGGACTGGCCTTCGACGGCCGTCGGGTTGATGGGCGTCCCCACGTCGTGGGCGTCGGTGAGCCTCAGCACCCGCACCCGGCCCGTTTCCTCGTCCACCTCGACCTCGGCGACGCAGGCGCAGAAGGAGTACGCGGGCGAGGTCCCCACGGTGGACCCCTTGAACCCCGCGCCCAGGTCC
>JAUXCH010000499.1 GCA_030618975.1 Planctomycetia bacterium | reverse complement strand
GGGGGGATCTCGATCGACGACCTCCCCCCCGCCGGAGTAACGACTCAGGGCGCCCGTCACCGAGTCGAAGCGGACCGCCCCGACTCTCACGCGTAGCCTCTCCCCATGACGGCACGCATGCTCGATGAGCGGTCCTTCGCGAATGCCAGCCGGTTCCTCGTGGAGCAAGCGCGCCCGCTCGAGGCTGCGCGCTTCCGCTTCCATTTCGAGGAGGGGTCACGAGATGGCGTCCTCGCCGGGCTGAGCGCCTACCAGAACGAGGACGGCGGATTCGGGAACGCGCTGGAGCCGGATCTGCGAGCCCCCGAGAGCTCCGCGATCGCCACGTCCTTGGCGTTTCAGGTACTCCGCGAACTCGGAGCGGTGCAGGACCGACGGCTCGCCGGTCGCGCCCTGCGCTACCTGCTCGAGACCTTCGACCGCGAGACGGGCGGCTGGCGCATCGTGCCCCCGTCGACGGACGCCCGTCCCCATGCGCCGTGGTGGCAGCAGGCGGGGCGCGACCACGACTACGACGACTTCGGGCTGAACCCGAACACGGAGTTGCTCGGCGTCCTGTACGAGCGGCGCGCCGCCGTCCCACCCGAAACCCTCGAGGCCGTGACGCGCGCCGTACTCGGGCGCCTCACCGTGCCGGGCGACCTGGAGATGCACGACCTCCTCTGTTGCCTGCGCCTCGACCGCACACCCGATCTGCCCGACGAGCTGGCCCGGGCCGTGCGCGCGAAGATCGACGACTCCCTCCCCGGCGGCGTCGGTCGCGACCGGGAAGCCTGGGCGAGCTACTCGCTCCGCCCCCTCCAGGTCGTGCGCTCACCGACCTCGCCGTTCCTGCCCGGGTTCGAGGACGCCGTGGAGCTCAACCTGGACTACGAGATCGAGACACAGCAACCGGATGGCTCGTGGATCCCCCCGTGGACCTGGGGCGACGCCTGGCCCGACGTCTGGCCCGTCGCCCGCCGCGAGTGGTCCGGCGTCCTCACACTTCGAAACCTGCGGACGTTGCGGACGTTCGGCCGGATCGAGGGCCGGTAGGCGGAATCCGGGACCGAGACGCAAGATTCCAGCCGACCTCGCGTCCAACGCAGGCAGGATGGGAGTGCGATGCGAGTCCTTCTCGGAGCAACCCTGGTCCTCTTCGCGGCCGCCTCCGCCCGGGCCGACACGCTCCTGCTCCAAGACGGGCGGGTCCTGACCGGACCGCGCGTCGAGGAGACCGCGGACGGCGTCACCGTGCACTTCGAGAACGGAGACGTCCGGATCCCAACCCGTGACGTCCTCGCGCGCTTCGACGCAGACGATCCCACGGCGTCGACTCACGTCGAGGACATCCGCCGACACCGGTGGTGGCGCGCCCGCCGTCGCGAAACGCGATCGGAGTTCACCTTCGAGACCACGCTCCCGCCCCACGTCTTCCGCGTCTACCGGGACCGCATGCTGCGCTACTTCGCAGCGCTCCTCCACGAGCTGGGCGTCGAGAATCCGGAAAGCGAGGCGCCGAAGGTCTGCGTCTACACCGGCTCGACCGACTTCCAGCAGATCGGCGGGGTCTCCTCGGGCACACTCGGCTACTACCGCCACGTGCCACCTCGAGAGCTCGCCTTCTTCGACGAGCACGGACGGCGAGAGACCTGTCTCCGCGCCATGCAGTGGGTGACCGCCTCCTACGTCGTCAGCCTCGCGTTTCCGGGTCTTCCCCATGACCACCCGCTCCACACCGCCCTGGTCGACTTCTACGCCGCCGCCGTCCCGGGCCGCGAGCCCGAGGTCTTCTCCTTCGGCATCGCAAGTGGTAAGCACTGGGAGATCCTCCGCACGAACGTCACCCCCGAGACCCAGGTGGGCTTCGCCCGGCTGACCGAGGCACCGCGCCGCGCCGGGCCTGCGTGGGCGTGGTCCCTGGTTCACTTCCTCCTGCAGGACGAGGCGTACGCGAGGCCTTTCGTCGCGCACTTGAAGACCGTGAGCGCCACGAACGACCTGGATCTCGAGCAGGCGCTGGGGCTCGCGGCGCCTGAGGACGTCGAGGCCTTCGAGAACGCGTGGCGCACGCATATCCTCGCTCTCCAGCCCACGACGGCCGTCGACTACCTGGCGGCCGCAACCGTCGCGGAGTACGAGAACGACCTCGCGCGCACCGAAGCGCTCTGCCGGAAGGCTGCGGCCCTCCCGTCGCATGGCACGGAGGCCCTGCGCAGCGTCGCCCGGGCCGTCGAGCGTCGCGGGCGAAACGAGGCCGCCGTGACGGCGTGGCAGGCCGTGGTCGACGCCGACCCCCTCGACGCCGAGGCGCGGACCCGGCTCGCCGCGTGTGCGAAGGGGAGCGGCGACGGGGCAAAAGCCGCGCGACAGATCGCCCTCGCCCACGAGATCGACGCGGCGCTCGACAAGCGGTAGCGACCGCAGCGGCTCCCGCCGCGACCTCGTGCTCGTCCGGTGGCCCGCCCCGGCAAAGCCCGCAGGCGTCCGACCCCGATCGCCCGATCGCTCGATCGCTCGATCGTCCCTCCGACGCTCCCTGCGTATGCTCCCCGGCATGCTTCGCCCGTGGCTCCTGCCGATTCTCCTGCTCGTGCTGTGTCCCGGTTGTGGTGAAGAGACCGCGAATCCGGGCGTGGAGGCTTTCCTCGCGGGCTGGGCCGAGCCGGTCTCCGACGCAGTCGACGAGGCCACGGGATACCCCTCGCGCATCCGACGGATCGAGGACTGCGCCGAGATGGTCCTGGTGCCGGGCGGCACGTTCCTCATGGGCGCGGTGCCGGACGACGCGCGGGCGAAGGACGTCGAAGACGAACACCCGCGACGCGAGGTCACGCTCACCAAGGCCTACTACCTCGACGTCCACGAGGTGACGAACGCGGAGTTTCTCGCCTTCGCGGAGGCGACGGTGCACGTGACGAAGCCGGAGCTCCTCGGGTGGGCGGTCGTCTTCTCGCCGGAGGATGCCGACGGGCCGGACGCGTGGATCGAGACACCGGGTGCGTCGTGGCGCCTGCCTTGGGAGCGGGCCACGAGGCCGAGCGACTGGGAGCGCCACCCGGTGGTGCTCGTCTCGTGGAGCGACGCGTCGGAATACTGCGCATGGGTCGGGGCAACGCTGCCCACGGAGGCGCAGTTCGAGCGGGCGCTCCGGGGCGGTGCGGAGGGCCAGGTCTACCCGTGGGGCGACGCCGTGCCCCCGAAGCCGCCGCTGAGGGGGAACTTCCAGGACGTGGCCTTCCGGGAGCGGGTCGGCCCGCAGGCCACGGGTGCCCTGTCCGACTACGACGACGGACACGTGCGGACCGCACCCGTCACGTCCTACCCGCCGAACGCATACGGCCTTCACGACCTGTCGGGCAACGTGTGGGAGTGGTGCCGCGACGGGTTCCAGGCCGACTTCTACGCAACCTCCCCGAGCACGGACCCGGTCGCCTCCCAGCGCGATCCGGGTCGCGTGCGTCGCGGCGGAGGGTGGATGACGGGCACGGGCGGGCGGCTTCGCTGCTCGTGGCGCGGGGTGGCCGACGCCGTCGTGTGTCGCGACTACATGGGATTTCGCTGCGCGAAGCCACTGCCCTGACGAGACGACTCGCGCGCATCGCCGGGCCGCCCGAAGTCGTCGGCCGTGCCCGGCCGCCGATCGGGTCCGAGGCGGACGACCCGGAATCGGGTTCCGGCCAACCGCTCCTACTCGCAGGGCGAGCCCCAGGGGTCGAGGGGCGGCGCACCGAGCATCGCCTCGCCCGCGCTCGGATCGAGTGGCGGCAGCCGGACGGACTCCCAACAACGCTCGATGCGATCGTGGATCCCACCGGCGCCGCCGGCAAGCGTCTCCAGGTGTGTGCCACGGACGGAGTGCCCCGCCCCCACCGCCGATCCTGCCTGGATCGTCGGCTGCGCGCGCGTGAGGACCATCGATTTCGTTCGGACCCCGGGGTGTCGGGTATGACGGGCGCGATGAGTCGCGAGAGCCTCGAATCGGTCCTGAACGCCCTGATCCCCTTCGCCAAGGTGGAGCTCGAGCGTATGGGCTACGTTCCGCCGGTCGCAGGCTCCCTCGACGCGGCGGGCGAGATCGAGTTGCACATGCCGCGCTCCGGGGAACCGGGCTCGACCGATGAGTTCATCGAGCTCCTGAGGACAGCCTTGCGCCACGGCGCGGGCACCGGCGCCTACCGGGCCACGGGCCTCTTGATGGAGGTCCGGGCCGAGCGTCCGGGGAACGGCGAGAGCGTCGACGCGATCGCCGTGCACCTCGAGGCACCCGACGAGAGCCTCATGGCTTTCCTCCCCTACCAGCGCGACGAGAACGGCGACGTCTCGTACGACGAGGTCTTCTTCGGACCGGCCGAACCCGACGCCTTCCAGATGAACGGCGCCGTGCGCTGACTCGGGCGCTGGACGGACGGGGCTCGGTGTCTGCTCGGGCTCGGTATCTGCTCGGGCTCGGTGTCTGCTCGGGCTCAGTGTCTGCTCGGGCTCAGGGCCAGAGCCCGGTCAACGCCAGGGTGAACCCGGGGAAGGTCGGCGAGACGAGCACCTCGTCCT
>JAUXCH010000927.1 GCA_030618975.1 Planctomycetia bacterium | reverse complement strand
GGTAGGCGCATTTATAACCGCCCCCCCGCGCGCGTCCTGCCTCCGAAGCAGGACCTCGGCACCCGGCTGGTGCCCGGAGGAGCGCGCATCGGACGCGAGACGATGTGGCCGGCGCCGACCGCCGAGGACTGGGCGAAGCCGTGCCTCATGACCTGGCAGCGGACCTGGGACGACGCCGTGGCCGTCGCCAAGGAGACCGGCAAGCCGATCCTCGTCTGCATCAACATGGACGGCGAGATCGCCAGCGAGCACTACGCCGGCGTCCGCTACCGTCAACCCGAGATCGCGAAGATCTACGAGCCGTACGTGAAGGTGATCGCCTCCGTCTACCGGCACAACCCGCGCGACTACGACGACGAGGGCAACCGGATCCCGTGCCCGCGCTTCGGCGGCGTCACCTGCGGCGAGCACATCTGGATCGAGCCGGTCATCTACGAGAAGTTCTGCGACGGAAAGCGCATCGCGCCGCGGCACATCGCCGTGAACCTCCAGGACGAAGAGGCGTACGACGTCTACTACACGGACGACACCGCCCTGGTGTTCGACGCCATCCAGGAGGGGCTCGGCACGTTCCCGCCGGCCAAGCCGGACATCGTGCGGGGCGACCGCCCGGTGGTGGATCGGGTCGCGAGCCGCGCCGTCCAGGACCGGCGCGAGGTCGAGAAGACCTACCGGAAGGGCGACGGGGCGACCCGCGGCGCGCTCCTCGACGCGGCGATCGCCAACCCCGAGGCGGCACCGCTCGATCTCCTCCGGATGGCCATCTTCGGCCTGGACGTCGAGATGAGCCGGAAGGCGCGCCGTGCCCTGGCGCAGACCGGCTCGGCGGGCGCCACGAAGCTCATCTCCGAGTCCCTCCGGGTGCCGATGGACGCGGCCGAACGCGACGCGCTGATCGCGGCGCTCAAGCGCCTCGGCGAGGATTCAAGGCTCGCGCGCTGGCTCGGCGTGGTGCACGAAGGGCTGGCCGGGACCTCGAGCGACGTCGACGTGAAGGGTTGGCCGAAGGGCACGGACCTGGAGGCGCTCGCCGCCGAGGCGCGCAAGCAGTACGAGAGCGGGCTCACGTGGCGCGTCGAGGAGCGGGCGCTGGCCGCGGAGGCCGACCCCGAGGATCCCGTGAAGCGGATCCAGCTCGCCGAGGACACGCTCGCCCTCGCGATGGAGGCGCCGCGGGCCCACGCGTTCAACGAGCGGATGGCGCGGCTCTTCGCTCGCCAGCTCTTCGCAGATGCCCGGACGGCCGCGCAGGAGGCTCAGGACCTCGGCGCGCCGGCGTGGCGCGTCCACACGGTGCTCGCGCTCGCCGCCTACTACGGCGGCGAGCCGGAAGATGCCTACGAGCACGCTGCCGCGGCGGTGAAGGACCTGCCCGCGGGGGATTCCACGTGGAGTTCCATGGCCATCCTGACGATCTTCGCGGAGTCGCGCTGGAAGAAGATCAAGACCGCCGTGAAGGCCAAGGAGGACTGGCCTGCCCAGTGGCTCGCCGACGTGCACGCGGCGTACACCGTGCTGCTCCGGCATCCCCTCGGAACCGACGACCAGGTGGTCTGGCACTACGAGACCCTCGTGTGGCTCGGCGCCGAGGATCGTGCCGAGCGCGTCCTGCGGGAGGGCCTTGAGCGGTTCCGCGATTCCCGGACGCTGCACAGGCGATTCCGCAATCGTCTGCTTCGGTTCCGCGGGCCCAAGGGATTGGAGGCGGCCTACGCGAGGATGCTGGAGGAGCACGACGATCCGGCACGGTTGGCGACCTACGCTGGCTACGCCTCGGTCGTGGCAGCCGAGGCCCGCCGCCGCCGCATGCGCTTCGAGCCGGCCATTGCCTCGTACGACCGCGCCGTCGCCTGGTACGAGCAGGCCGTCGAGGCGCACGAGGCGAACCGCGAGTACGCCGACCACACCATCGCCCTGGCGCGCGCGGGACAGGCCCGCGTGGCCTACCAGCTGGGGGACGACGACCGCGCACTCGAGGCGATCCTCGCCTCGTTCGCCC
>JAUXCH010000622.1 GCA_030618975.1 Planctomycetia bacterium | reverse complement strand
TCCGACTTGGCTGAGTTCGGTGTCCTCGCGACGAGCTTCCGAGGCAGCGGCACGAGCCAGTCGCCGCTCGCGAGCATCTCCCGCGCCACCTGCCCGTACCGGGGCTCGTCGGGCGCCCAGAGGTCGCGCCCCGAGAACGCCCCCACCACGCACGCCAGCGCCGCCAGCAGCACGAGCAGGCGCGGGGCCAGGCGGGCTCCGGCAGGCGGGAACTCGGTCATCGAGGGCTCCGGGACGACGCGTCCGGCGTGGACGGTACGGGGTTCGGACGGGCACCGGCGAGGGAAGACCCGAGAGGCCACGAACATACCGGAGGACGTGTGGCACCTGCAGTTCCTCGACGTCCTCGCCCCCGACGCGGTCCGCGCGTGATCGGCGCCGAGGCCGCGCCCCTCCAGGCACCCCCGCGAACCTCATCTCCTGGGTGCGATTCCTGGTGGAGAAGTCGGTGCCCTTCCCCGATGAGGCAACGGGATGCAGCTGAGGGGCTGACGTTGGGCAACTCCTCAGCGACGGATCGGTGGGGATCAACCGGCGAATCGCCCGAGCCCCGGCAGAGGACGATCGCGTATGCCACTGATCTCGGCGTTCGCTTCGAAGCCGCCGCTCCTCAGTCCCCTACTCGCACGTCCATCACGCGAGGCGGAGACGCCGGCCCTTGGGAACTGGGATCGGCCGACCGGCCTCCCTGGCGGTGTCGAGCCAAAGGGCGGTCGCGTCCTTGCAGTTCGCGAGAGCGGCGTCGGGAGAGTCGCCGTGAGCCGCACATCCCGGCAGCTCCGGGACCTCTGCGACGAAAGCCTGGTCGTCCTCGCTCCAGTAGATGATGATCTCGTACTTGTGCATCACTCGTCGCCTCCGAGACCGTACCGCGTAATGACCGCGCGGACCTGCCTGACCTGATACGGCTTCGCCGTGCTACCCGATCGCTGCAGATTGATGAGCTCTTCGACTCCACTCCTCAGGAAGAGGTGGTGACTGCCACGCACCCGCTCCTCAAACCCGAGGTGCGAGAGAAGCGCGCGCAGATCCTCGAAGTTGATGTTGGCGTCACTCCCGCCTCGCAGGATCCTGAGCCGCGTCTTCTCATGCCGTGCCATGAACCGAGTCTAGTCCCGGAACAGGCGCCTCGCATGGCGACTCTCTTGTTTCCGCCGCCCGCGCACATCCGTTCGTGGCAATGGGGATTCCATTCGTCTCGGACCCGCATCTACGGAGCCGGGTCTTCCTCCAGGAAATCCCGAATGTCGGGCGAGGGTGCCCGGTCCCGCATCAGGAGGGCGGGGCCGCGAGAAGCGGTCGAAGACCCAGGCCGAGGGCCTCGAGACCCTCGTCCCAGGGCAGCACGTTCACCCCTCCGGTCTTCCTCCTCGCCGGCTCCAGGCACAAGCAGAAGGCCTCGCTACGAGGCATGTCCTCCTGGAAGCGGCGTACGGTTCTGAGGTCCGACTCGTCGATCCTCGAGGCCGACTCGATCTCGACGAGCGCCGTGGTTCGTCCCGGTCGTTCGATGATCAGGTCGATTTCGGCGCCGTCCTTCGTTCTCAGGTACGAGAAACGGTAGTCGTCCTGGAGGTAGTGGCTTCTGCGGATCGCTTCGGCGATGACGAGATGCTCGAACGCCCGCCCGAATGCGTAGGTCCCGGCCCTGAGATCGACGGTGAGTGTCCGGTCGAGAGCACGCTTTACACCTGTGTCGAACAAGTAGAAGCGAGGCGCACGCGCTTGCCGCTTCCTCACCGACGCGTGGAAGGGCTCGAGCATGAAGCCCAGGAGCGTGTCTTCGAGAACCCGGAAGTACGACTGCACCGTCTTCGTATCGACGCCGACGTCCCGTCCGATACGAGAGAAGTTCAGGAGCTCGCCGTTCGACTGCGCGGCCACCTCGAGGAACGCGCGAAACGGACCGAGCTTCCGCACCGCCTGTTCGGCCCAGGCCTCCTCCTTCAGGTAGGTCAGCGCGTAGGCGCGAAGAAAGGACCGCTTGTCCTCGACGTCTTGGAGGTCGTGCTGTCCCGGGAGGGTCCCGTACATCAGAGCGGAGTCCAGACGGAAGAGGTCTCCCAGCTCCGTGCGGGTGAAGGGGTAGAGGTGATGCACGAACGCTCGGCCGGCGAGGAGGTCGGCTGTGCCCCGCTTCAGCTTCCGGGCGCTCGAAGCCGTGAGCGCGAACCGGGTTCCCCGCCGTTCGATGAGGCGATGCACGACGTCGAGGAGCTTGGGAACCTTCTGGACCTCGTCGATGACCACCCAGTCCGGCGCGGGGTCGGCCGCCTCGACCCGTTCGGAGAGCTCGTCGGGGCGCCTCGCGTAGCGGTCCTCCTCCTCCGCGACGAGGAGGTCGATCCAGAGTACGGGCGTGTCGGTGAACCAGCTCCGAAGGAGAGCGGACTTGCCGGTTCCACGGGCGCCGAAGAGGAAGAAGCTCCGGCGTTCGGAGGGGTGGAGGGGCCTATGGAGCATACTCCCTATTTGTACGCCATATATGGAGCACCGTCAACGAGAGGAGTGTAGAGCCTACGCGATCCAGTGCGCACGGACTCCAGCATGGCAACGCAGACCCCGTCACGTCCACTCGCCTGCTCTTCGCATCGTCTCGTCCTGCGGCCGGATGGCCTCGGCCTCCCACCGTGTCACCGGGTTCACCGCAGAGCGGCGGTGCCGGACGGGCACCGGCGAGGGAAGACCCGGGAACCCACGTATACCGGAGGGTGTGAAGCAGCAGCAGTTCCTCGACGTCCTCGCCCCGGACGCGGCCCGCGAGCGCTGGTACGCCCTCCTCGACCTCGCGCCCCTCGAGGCGGAGGAGGTCCCCCTGTCGGCCGCGCTGGGTCGCGTGCTCGCCGGGGATCTGGCCCCGCCGGGCGACGTCCCGGCCTTCGACCGCTCGAACGTGGACGGCTGGGCCGTCCGCGCCGAGGACACCTTCGGGGCCGACGAAGGGGCGCCCGTGTTCCTGCGCCCCGCTTCGGACGCCGTGCCCGCCGGGCGCGCGCCGGAGGCCGAGGTCGGCGCGGGCGAGGCGATCGCCATCGCCACCGGAGCCGTCCTGCCGCGGGGCGCGGACGCGGTCGTGATGGTCGAGGACACGGAGATCGAGCCCGACGGACGCGTGCGCGTGACGCGCCCGGCCGCCCCCGGTGCGCGCATCAGCGCGGCCGGATCCGACATGGCGCGCGGCGAGGTGATCCTCCGGGGCGGGACGCGCCTCACCGCGCGGGAGACGGGGACGATCGCGGCCTGCGGCTTCGACCGCGTGCCCTGCGTCCGCCGGCCCCGCGTCGCGGTGATCTCGACCGGCGACGAGATCGTGCCGCCCGGCTCCCCCCTCGCGCCCGGCCAGGTCCACGACGCGAATGCGACCCTCGTCGTCGACGCCGCGCGCGAGATCGGCGCCGAGGCCGAGTCCCTCGGCATCGTCGGCGACGACGAGACCCGCATGCGGGACGCGCTGCTCGCCGCGCTCGCACGGTACGACGTCGTCCTCCTCTCGGGCGGGACCAGCAAGGGCGAGGGCGACGTCACCCAGCGCGTCGTGGCCGGGCTCTGCGAGATCGCGGCCCACGGCGTGGCCCTGAAGCCCGGCAAGCCGCTCTGCCTCGCCGCGAGCGACGGCAAGGCCGTCGCGATCCTCCCCGGCTTCCCGACCTCGGCGATCTTCACCTTCCACGCGTTCGTCGCGCCCGTCCTGGGCATGAAACTCGGACAGCCCACACGCCCGGCG
>JAUXCH010000706.1 GCA_030618975.1 Planctomycetia bacterium | reverse complement strand
GTGTCTTCGTGGGTGGCTCGCCCCGGTGGGGGCTGTCGGCGACCGTTCAGGTCGCGGGGCGTAGCCCCGCCAAGAGACTCGCCGGCCAGTTCACTGGCCGCCCTCTTCTCTCTCTCCGGAGTGGTTTCCTTCCCGCCTCGCCCTCACCCCCGGACGGGGTGAGGCGGGAAGGACGGCAACGGTTACCCCTTCGAGTCCCCTGCAGATCTCCGCGTAGACACCCTCAGATCACCCACGAATTCTGCTGGAGACCCAGAATTTCTTGCGACGTGGCTTGCTGTATGCCGCGCCAAAGGGCCAGTTTGTCTGGCACCGGACCGACGACTTGCCTTTGACTTCCGACGGCAAGATGGCTGGACAGAGAACTTGCGTCTTCCTCAGACGCCGCAACGGGGTCAGCCAATCGGATTTTGTCGACTTCGTCCAAACTCAACTCGTCGCGGCGATCCTCGAGAGAGACGATGTTCGGGAAGTCAAGTCGTACATCTTCGCTCCGTTCGACGAGAAGGCCTGGCCATCTCCCGGGCTGGCGCACGATCATCCACTTGAGCTTCAGTACCATGGCGCCATCATGCTGTGCGGCGACAGCGGCCTTGCCATTGCGAAGATGTTTCAATCCCAGGCGTTCAAGTCCACCCTGGCTCGTCAGGGCCAGATCTTCGAGGCCGTTTTCAGCGTCGGCGTAGAGTCCTCCTACAAGATGGTCGAAGAGGGCAAACCGACCCTCGCTGGACTGCGAGGTTACACGTGCGCTCGGATCATCTCGCAAATCGGGGCCGTCAACCACACGGAAGATCCGGTGCTGAGCGACGTGGTTACGGTTCCGCAGTGAGGACTTAGAAGAACAGGGTCTCCCGCGGAATCTGTGGGCGGACCGTCAAGTGGGACTCGGAATGGCCGCACCTCGAATCCGCCCGCGAGGCCATCCGGACGGTGCCCTCCCGGCAGGCGGACCCGTCCGGGAGGAGCATCCGTCCCTGAAGGACCCTGCCGCGGACGAACCGGATCTCGACGACCTGAGCGTCGGGTACGACTTCGGGTGCCTCGGGCAACGTCCACGGCCGCTCACGGGACGGCGTCCACTCTAGCTCGATCCCGATGGGCAGGGCGGGCAGGTCCTCGAAGGCGGCGCGGCCCTGCGAGTCACTCCGGACGCCGTCCTCGTGCACGTCGAGCCGGACAGAGATCCCCGAAGCGGGGCGGCCGTCCGGACCGAGCACGCGGATGTCGAGCCTCCGGTCGGTCGGCACGGGATGGGCTCGGAGAACGACGTCGTCGGCGTTCGATGCGACGTTTTCGAACACGGCGGCCCAGGATCCAGTAGGTGGTCACCGCCAGGAAGGGAAACACCAGCAGGCAGACCGACCACGCGATCAGCATGAACCTGCTCCTCTCTGAGCGTACCCCACGCGGATCCGAACCGATCGCCGCCTTGACACCCGTGGCCCCGGACCCCGATGATTCCCGTCGGATCGACAACACTTCGCCCCACGTCGGCAACCCTCCTGCATGGAACCCTCCTCCTCCTCCCGCATCGAAGATCTCCTCGCCCACGCCGACTGGGTGCAGGCGCTCGCCCGAAACCTCTCCCGTGACGACGCCGACGCCGACGATCTCGCCCAGGAGACGTGGCTGGCGGCTCTCGGCCGCCCGCCCCGCCTGGCCGGCCCAGCGTGGCTCGGGGGCGTGACCCGCAACCTCGCGCGCATGCGGTGGCGCTCGTCCGCGCGCAGGGCCAGGCGGGAGGAGGTGGCCGCCGGAGCACGGGTCGAACCGCCCCGCCCGGACGACGCCGTCGCGCGCATGGAGACGCAGCGTCTGCTCGCCGACGCGGTCCTGCGCCTCGGCGAGCCCTGGCGGTCGACCGTGGTCCAGCGCTACCTCGACGGAGCGACGAGTGCGGAGATCGCGCGCCGCGAGGGGGTGCCGGCAGCCACCGTGCGCGGACGCCTGAAGACCGCCCTGGAGCGACTGCGGAAGGACCTGGACGGCCGGCACGACGGCCGGCGCGCCCTCTGGCTCGCCGGCCTCGCCCCCCTCCTCGGGATCTCCACCTCCGAGGCGCGCGCGCTGGCGACGCCGGCCGCGGCCGGTGGCGGTGGCGCCTCGACGGCGCTCGCCCTGGGCGCCGTCGTCCTGGTGGGCGGTCTCGTCGTGGCCGGCGGCCTGCTGGCGTTCGGCCTCCGGGGCCCTGGAGACGACGCCCCCGAGGACCCGAACGGATCCGCGTCGCCGCCCCTCGCCGCCTCCTCCGCGGAAGTCGCCGAACGGGAGGACGAGGCCCGTGCCTCGCGGCCGGCGACGGCGCGCGCGGCGCTGCCGAAGACCTGGGCCCACGAGGCCACCCCGTCCGGCATGGTCTTCGTGCCGGGCGGGACGGCCGTGATCGGCACGACGCGCGAACGGCTCGATGCGTTGCAGGCCGGGCGCTCGGCGCAGGTACGGAAGGACTTCGCCTACGAGGCGCCGCGGCACGGCGTCGAGATGACGCCCTACTTCATCGACCAGTGCGAGGTCACGAACGCCCAGTACCTGCTCTTCCTGCAGGACACGGCGCAGGCCTCCTACGACACCGACGCGGAAGCGCTCGCCGACCTGGAGGAGGTGGCCGGCCACCTGCTGGGCATCCCCCGGGACCGGTGGTCCCGGGACGACGTCGCCTGGCGACAGCTCTACCGGAGCAACCGGGCGCGGCTGCACGCGAAGATGCCGGAGGGGGTGGTCCGGGGGGACGCGGGCCGGGCCGCCACGGAGGAGGCCTTCCGCCACGCGCCGCTCGCGCCGGGCATCGTGCTCGACTTCTACGACCGCAAGCCGCCGGAGACGTGGCCCACGATGGCGCCGCAGGAGGCCCTCCTCGACCATCCTGTCACGTCCGTTTCCTACGACGACGCGGAGGCGTTCGCCGAGTGGGCGGGCAAGCACGTCCCCACCGAAAGGGAGTGGGAGTACGCGGGTCGGGGCCCCGAGGGCTACTTCTGGCCGTGGGGCGACCAATGGTTCCCGCCCCTCGAACGAGCCAACTGGGGCGCCCGGAACGTCGGCGACTGGGTCGTGGCCCACACGATGCCCGTCGACGCCCTGCCGGAAGGACGGTCCTGGTGCGGCGCCTACC
>JAUXCH010000606.1 GCA_030618975.1 Planctomycetia bacterium | reverse complement strand
TTCTACCAGCGCCACGCACGCTACGACCACCACGTGCGCGAGGTCGGGCGCGCGCTGACCGATGGCGACGGCGGGTTCGACCTCCGCCCCATCGGTCTAGACACGGTGCACTTCGGCTCGAACGGCGAGGTGCTCCTCACCGTGCACCGGGAAGGCTACGGCTCCATCGTGGCCCGCCGCCTCGACAACATCGAGCCGGAGATCGAGAACGACCTGGGCACGTTCGACCTCGAGACCCGGGCCGCGACGCTGGTCGGCACGGTCCGCGACCTTGCGGGCGAGCCGGTCCCCGGCGCAACCGTCCGCGTGTCGGGCAGCGTGAACCCGGTCCTCTACGACAAGACCGAACGGATGATCATCCTGAAGGACTGCCCGACCGCCGTCGCCGACGAAGAAGGCCTCTATCGCCTGCAGGGATTCGCCGTCGGCACGCAGCACGTCTCGGTGCACGTGAACATCGACTGCGTAGAGCACTTCGTCGCGAAGTACACGGCCGGGGAGCACCGCTACGACCCGCGCGTCCAGGCGGGACACAGCATCCGCGGACGCGTGGTGGTCACGGACGGCGAACCCATCGCCGCGGCAGTCGTCTCCGGCGGCAACAACTGGACGCCCTCGAACGCCGACGGCACCTTCTGGCTCGACAACATCCGGGCCGGTCCCCTCACGCTCCAGGTCGCGCACCACCTCTACGCCGCCACGTACGTCGAGAACGTGTCCCTCGAGACCGAGGACCTCGAGGTCGTGATGGCAGCGCACCTGCCCCGCGTCGAGCTGTTCGTCACGGCCGAGGAGTCCGACACGGCCGTGCCCCTGATCGCCATCGACTGGCAGTGGGCGAACGGCCGTCCCCCCCACCCGTTCGTCCCCGTCTCCCGCTACTGGCACGCCGCCGACGGACGCTACGCCGTCGTGGTGCCCGAGGGCGCGATCGGCGCGCGCGTGTCCGCCGAGGCGCGCGGGACCGTCGTCCTCGACCCGTCCGCCCTCGAGGACGGCCGCGTGACGGAGGTGGCGTTGCCGAAGCCCGAGTAGCGCGCCTCAGGGACGCTTCGGGGCGCTTCGGGGTCAGGCGCTTCGGGGTCAGGTGAAATTCCGCGCCTTTCGCGGCGGATCGGCCAGGGACCGCGGGGGCTCGGTGCGTGGAGTCACGCCCGACCCCGAACGGTCGATGCGCGCGCGTGTACGTCAGAGGATGAAGAAGACGTAGGCGAACCAGAGCGCGAACGCGAGCGAGAACACGATCCCCGCCCAGCTGTACGCGACCATGCCCCCCCGCGGGCGGTGCTCGACGGGCACCTCCGCGCCGAGCATGGCCCGGTGGTTCAGCACCGCCAGCACGGGGGCGGTGAGGAACGACAGCACCGTGGCCACGTCCACGAGGTCCTTCAGCGACGTGAGGAGGAACGCGGAGATCACGATCGTCCCGAGCCCCAGTGCGACGAGCGCGGCCCAGTAGACGCGCTGGTTCACCGCCGAGGGGTGGTCCGGCACCTCGGGCCCCCGGAACCGCTCCACCAACGTCGCGATAGCCCGCGGGAACCCGTCCACCACGGTGAGCGTGGTCGAGAACATCACGGTGAGGGCCGAGAGTCCGATCAGGGGACGGCTCCAGTCGCCCAGGTTCTCCGTGTAGAGCGCGATGATCTGATTGGCGAACCCACCCGCCGATCTGGGAAATTCGCGCCCCGACTGGAACATCACCCCCGCGCCCAGGGTGAGGAAGCAGAAGGCGAGCAGCGCGGTCCCGAAGTAGCCGACCTTGAAGTCGACGAGTGCGTCCCGAACGCTCGGCGCGTACCCCGTCTCGCGGCGCCTCGCGAGCGTCCAGAGCGAGTGCCAGATCGAGATGTCGAACGCGGACGGCATCCACCCGACGAGGGCGGCCAGGAACAGCAGGTGTCCGGAGGTGAGCAGGTCGGCCGGCGGAACGAGGCGGAAGGAACCCCAGTCGACCTTGGGCAGGACCAGCGCGGTTGCCGTCAGGGTCGACACCGTGAGCACGACGACGACGACCTTCACGATGCGGTCCAGCCACCGGTAGTGCCCGACGAAGAGCAGGGTGGCGCAGATCGCCGTGAGGACCGCCGACAGGACGACGACCGAGCTCACGCCCCCCACCTGGGCGGGCAGCCCCAGCAACGCGACGCCGAGTGCCGCCGTGACCACCGTCACGGCGGCCTGGATCGTGAACATCGTGCCCAACGTAAGCACGGCGTACACGACCAGCGCCCAGACGCCCCGCCGGCGATAGCCCTCGAGCAGGCTGGTGCCGGTCGCAGCCGCGTACCGGGGGCCGAACGAGAAGGCCGGGTACTTGAAGACGAGCGCCACGACCACGAGCCCCACGAGCGCAAATCCGTAGTTCGCCCCGGCGCGCGTCGACTGCACGAGGTGGGAGACGCCGATCGCCGCGCCGGCCCATAGCAGGCCGGGACCGAACGCCTTCCAGAACGACTTGCCCTGCCTCGCCTCGTCCAACGGTCCCTCCCGGAGCACCTCATTCTAGCGGCTCGGGGTCGGCTTGCGGCAAGCCGGGCGGCTCGTATAAGCACGTGTACCGATGAACGCTTGCACGCTCCCCCCCGTCGTCCTCCGACCCGGTTTCCTCGCGCGGTCCCGCCTGCTCGGTGTCCTCGCGGTGTTGCTCCTGTTCGGTCTCCTCGTACGGCCCGCTACCGCCGACTGGGGCAACGACATCAACCCGGGCGAAGGGCCCAAGATGATCATGGAGGTGCAAGGCGACCTCCTGAAGATCATCGAGGCCCCAGAGGCCGAACGCGCGGAGCGCGTGGCGAGCTTCCTGAAGCGCGGCGGCAAGTACACGATCGAAGCGCTGAAACGCTTCCGCAATCCGGAACTGGTCGCCCTCTTCCAGGTCTGCCTCGACCACTCCGACTGGCACGTCCAGCACCGCGGCCTCTTCGCCCTCGAGCACTTCGGTTCCGACGCCGTCCTCGACCGGGCCTGGCGGTTCCTCCAGCACCCCGAGCGGCGCATCCGTGAGAAGGCCGCCATCACCTGCATCAAGCTCCACGACGGCCGCACACCCCCTGTGGACCTGCAGGCGCTGATCCGCGACGAACAGGAGTTCCACGTCCGGCGTTGCCTGGAAGCGCTCGACGCCCGTGTGCGCGGACAGCTCCACGTCGAGAAGGTCTACGAAGAGGTCGTGGTCACGCTCGAGAACGGCCTGGTGCTGACACCCTTCCTGAGGGGCATGAACACGCTGAAGCTGGCCGCGCCGGAACACCGCATGCAGCCCAGCTCCCGCCAAGGCAAGGGGACGGCCGCGCGGTTGAAGCCCGCCGATCGCTGGAGCACACCGCTGCTCGGCTACGGCGAGGAGGAGGTGCCGGGCACGCAGCTCCAGCCCTTCGCGAACCTGAGGCAGGACGGAGCGGTCCACCACGTGGGCCAGGACGTCGGGGCCTGCATGGACGGCGTCGGTTTCTACGCACCAGCCGCCGGCGTCGTCAAGCTCATCAATACCGGGTCCGACATGGGCACGCTGATCGTCGTCGAGCACCAGCTCCCCGGAGGACGTCTGGTCAACGGCGTGTCCATGCATGGCGGCGATACCGTCTTCGTGCAGCCGGGCGACGAGGTCGCGTGCGGCCAACTGCTCGGCACCATGGGGATGAGCTTCAGCATCGAGAACGGCGGACACTTCGCACACCTCCACTACGGTCTGTATCCGGGCGCCTTCGACGTGCGCCACAACTACGGCTACAAACCCGTCTCGGCGGGGCTCGCCGACTGGTACGACCCCCAGGCCTTCCTCCCCGCCTGGGAGGAACG
>JAUXCH010000629.1 GCA_030618975.1 Planctomycetia bacterium | reverse complement strand
GGCTCCCGGCCCCCGACGCACGGCGCTCCTGGCCGCGACCGTCCTGCTCGCGGTGGGCGCGTGCGGCTACTCGACCGCCCGACTGGACGATCTCGGCGGCGGAGCACGGACGATCGCCGTGGTCCCCTTCGAAAACCGCGGCTTCCGGCGGGATCTCGAGCTCCGGCTGACGGAGCGCGTGCTGGAGCAGATCCGGGCGCGGACCTCCTACGGCATGGCGTGGCCCGCCTCCGCCGACTACGTGATGACGGGTTGGATGGACGCTAGCGAGAACGTGGGCCTCCAGCGCGAGGATCGCTCCGTGGTGCAGTCGCAGTACCGGGCCCACGCCCACATCGTGCTCACGGACCGCCGAAGCGGACGCGTCGTCCGCGAGTACGACGTGTCCGCCGTGACGGAGTTCACCCCCGGCAAGGGCGGGGAGACGCTCCTGGGCTCGGCGACGGAGGAGGTCCTCCGGCGCCTGGCGATCCGCGTCGTCCAGGGCCTGGAACGAGACTTCTAGCCCGCGCCTGGGACCTCGACGCTCCCACCGCCCACCGCTTCCCCGGCCTCCACGGGTAGACTCGCACGCACATCATGGACGAACGCCGCCCCCCCAATCCGCCCCCGACGCCGCCGCAGGGCCGCACACCCAAAACGCGTCGGAATGCGCCCATGCTCCTCCTCATGCTGGGCCTCGTCACGATCGTGATCCTCGTGTTCACGTCGGGCAAGCCGAAGGTCGAGCAGACCACCTGGAGGGAGCTGAACAGCGACATCGAAAAGGGCTACGTCGAGGAGCTCTACGTCGTCGGGATGAGCAAGGTCGAGGGCTCCTACATCGAGAGCCCGAAGCACCGCCATCAGGACAAGCACTTCCACCTCCCCTACACCGGCGACGGCCAGAGCAATCTGCTCACGCCCGAGGTTCTCGAGCGGTGGTCCAACATCCAGGATCAGTTCGACCACAAGTTCGAGCTCAAGGAGGGCGGCCCCGGGTTCTGGACCAACCTGCTGGGCTTCCTGCCCTGGCTGATCCTGTTCGCGCTGATCTGGTTCGTGGTGCTCAGGCAGATGCGGACCATGGGCGGCCAGGGTGTCATGCAGTTCGGACGCTCGAAGGCGCGGCTGCACGTCCAGGAGAAGAGCCAGATCACGTTCGAGGACGTCGCCGGCATCGAGGAGGCCGAGGAGGAGGTCGCCGAGATCGTCGCCTTCCTCAAGTCGCCCCAGAAGTTCAAGCGCATCGGCGCTCGGATCCCGCGCGGCGTCCTGCTGGTCGGTCCTCCCGGCTGCGGCAAGACGCTCCTCGCCAAGGCGATCGCCGGGGAGGCGGAGGTGCCCTTCTTCTCGGTCAGCGGCTCCGACTTCGTCGAGATGTTCGTCGGCGTCGGGGCGAGCCGCGTCCGCGACCTGTTCAAGCAGGCCCGCGAGAACGCGCCGTGCATCATCTTCCTCGACGAGATCGACGCGGTGGGACGGCGGCGCGGCACGGGGCTCGGCGGCGGCCACGACGAGCGCGAACAGACGCTGAACCAGATCCTCGTGGAGATGGACGGCTTCGACACCGACCAGGGCATCATCCTGCTGGCCGCGACGAACCGCCCGGACGTCCTCGATCCGGCCCTGCTCCGTCCCGGCCGCTTCGACCGGCAGATCGTGATCAACCTGCCCGACCTGACGGGCCGGGAGGAGATCCTCCGCATCCACAGCCGCAAGGTGAAGCTGTCCCCGCAGCTCGACCTCGCCCGGGTGGCACGCGCCACCCCCGGCTTCTCCGGCGCGGACCTCGAGGCCCTGGTCAACGAGGCGGCGCTCATGGCCGTCACGGCGGGACGCAACCAGGTCGAGTCGCAGGACATGGAGGAGTCTCGCGACAAGATCCGCTTCGGCCGCTCGCGCAAGAGCATGTACATGACCGAGAAGGAGCGCAGCCGGACGGCCTACCACGAGGCCGGGCACGCGATCGTGACGGTCCTGAACGAGCACGCCGATCCCCTCCACAAGGTGACCGTGATTCCGCGGGGCATGGCGCTCGGCGCCACCATGTCCCTCCCGGAGCACGACCGCTACGGCGCCACGAAGAAGGAGCTGCTCGCGCGCCTCCAGGTGTGCTTCGGCGGCCGCGTCGCGGAGGAGCTCGCCTGCGACGACATCTCCAGCGGCGCGCAGAACGACATCGAGCAGGCAACCGAGGTCGCGCGGCTCATGGTCACCAAATGGGGCATGAGCGACCGCATGGGGCTCGTCTCCCTCGCGGAGGGCGAGGAGCACCTCTTCCTGGGTCGCGAGATCTCGCGCAGCATGAACCACAGCGAGGCGACGGCGGTCGTCGTCGACGAGGAGATCCACCGGTTCCTCGACGAGGCCCTGGTGGAGACGCGACGCCTGCTGCGCGAGAACGAGGGGGGCCTCCACACGCTGGCCGCGGCCCTGCTCGAGTTCGAGACCCTGAACGGCGAAGAGGTCGAGGCGATCCTGCGAGGCGAGGACATCCACGAGATCCGCCGCGAGCTCGAACCGCCGGCCGCCGAGCCCGAGCCCACGCCCGGTGCCGAGCCGACGTCGCCGGAGCAGGACCCGCAGGCGGATGGCGGAAAGCCGGTGGAGGGGTACGCGTACTGACGCCGCGACGGTCCGCCGTCCGTAGGCCCGTCGTAGGGATGTCCGTTACAGGAGTGCCTGCCGCCGAAGTGCCTGCCGCCGGAATGCCCGCCATCTGGGGCATCGTCAACGTCACGCCCGACTCCTTCAGCGACGGCGGACGGCACGCGTCCCCGGAGGCGGCCGTGGCGCACGGACGCCGCCTCGTCGCGTGGGGCGCCGACGTCCTCGACGTGGGCGGGGAGAGCACGCGTCCGGGCGCGCGCGAGGTCGGCGCCGGCGAGGAGATCGACCGCGTCGTCCCGGTGATCCGCGGCCTGCAGGAGGCCGGAGTCAGGGTCCCCGTGAGCGTGGACACGCGGAAAGGCGAGGTCGCCGAGGCGGCCCTGGCGGCAGGGGCGGTCCTCGTCAACGACGTGAGCGCGGGCACGTACGATCCTGGAATCGGAACCCTCGCCGCCGCCGCCCGGCACGGCGCGGGCGTCGTGCTGATGCACATGCAGGGTCGTCCGGAGACCATGCAGGACCGCCCCGCCTACGGGGGGGACGTGGTCGCCGAGGTCCGGTCGTACCTGGCCGAACGCGTCCGGGCTGCGAAAGCTGCCGGGGTGGCGGTCGACAGGATCCTGGTCGACCCGGGCATCGGCTTCGGGAAGACGCTCGAACACAACCTGGAGTTGCTGCGTCGACTCGAGGAGCTCGTGGGCGACGGCGTGCCGGTCCTGCTGGGCGCGTCCCGAAAGTCCTTCCTCGGGCGGGTGACCGGACGCGACGTCGAGGACCGCCTCGCCGGCTCCCTGGCGTGCGTCGCGCGAGCGGTCGAGGCGGGCGTCCGGGCGGTCCGCGTCCACGACGTCCGGGCAACCTGCGACGTGCTGCGCGTGCTCGGCCGAATCCGGCCGAAACGGCACTGACCGCGCGTGGTCGGCCGCGTCGTCACCGGGTAGGATGGACGCGGATGACCAACTGCACGCTCGCGCTCACCATGCCCCTAGAGGTCGTGGACCTCATCGAGATCGGCGTGCTGTGGCTGATTCTGTGGCTTTTCCTGCGTTTTCTGCGCCGCACCATCGCCGGGGGGATCTTCCGCGGTCCGGGCATGCTGTCCTGG
>JAUXCH010000630.1 GCA_030618975.1 Planctomycetia bacterium | reverse complement strand
TGGACGTGACGATCCACGAGGTGCACCCGAACAACGTCGTGCCGCTCGCGCTGGGCTGGCGCGGTGCGCCTGCGCTCGCGAGAGAGCCCCGGACGAAGCGCCTCACCGTGGAGGCGCCGCTCGACGAGCGGTGGACGCGTCGAGTCGACCTCGCCGCGCTCCTCGGCGCCGCCCCCCGGGGGATCTACCACGTCGAGGTCGAGGGCCCCACGAACCACTGGCGGAGCGATACCCGCCTGCTGCAGGTCACCGACCTGGCCCCCGTCGTCCGCGTCCGTCCGGACCGGCTCGCCGTCCTCGTGACCCGGCTCGGTGACGGATCCGTCGTGGCCGGCGCCGAGGTCGAGGCCTTCGACGAGCAGAACCAACGCGTAGCGCGCGGCACGACCGACGAGGACGGCCTGCTCGTGGTCCCGGCGACTCGCCCGTACGTGGTGACGGTGAGGACCGCCGACGACAGCGCCTACGTGGACCTCAGCACCCACGCCCTCGCGCACGACGCGCGCGACATCGAGGGCCGCGCCGCGGCCCGAGGCCTCGAGGCCTTCGTCTACGCCGACCGCGGCGTCGTGCGCCCCGGCGAGACCTGCCGGATCGGCGCCGTCCTCCGGACGCCCCGGGGCCGCGCCCCGGCCGACCGCCTGCCCGTCGAGTTGAGGCTGCGCGCGCCCGACAAGCGCGTCGTGAAGACGTGGACGCGCCGCACCGACGCGCACGGGATGATCGCGCTCGACGTCCCCTTCCCGCGCGACGCGCCGACCGGACCCTACCGGATCGACGTGGCGGCTCCGGGCCGGGAGGTCCCGATGGGGCGCGTATCGTTCCGGGTCGAGTCGATCGTGCCCGACCGCATCGAGCCCGCTCTCGAGGTCCCCGGGGGCGATCTGCACTTCGGGGACTCCGTGGCTCTCGGGCTCGGCGCCTCGCTCCTGACCGGGCGCCCCGTGCCGGGGCTCAGGGCCAAGGTGCGCGTGCGCTACGCGCCGGATCCCGCGCCGCCCGTCGACGGCTTCACGTTCGGCGGTGCGGACGCCGCGCCCAAGCCGTTCCGGGTGGGCGTCGCGGACGTCCGCCTCGACGAGGAGGGCCAGGCGCGTGTCGAGGTGTCTCTGCCCGCGGAGAACCCGTCGGGCTTGGCGCTCGAGGCCGTCTTCGAGCTGGAGGTGGTGGACGTCTCCGGGCGCGCGTCCTTCACGCGCGAAACGCGCCGCGTCGTTCCCCGCGGGCCGCGGCTCGGAATCGGGGTGCCGAGGGACGGGACGCTCGACGTGCCCGTCGTCGTGGAGGGCACACGCGAGGCCGAGGCTACCGCCGTGCTCGAGCGCCTGAGCTGGGGAGGCGGCTACGTCTACGAGTCCCGTCGAGGGTGGCCCGTCTGGCGCGCCGACCTGGTGGCCCACGTCGTCCAGGAGCGTCCCGTCGAGCTCGCGAACGGGCGGGGCTTCGCCCGGTTCGACGATCCCGGAGACGGACGGTACCGCGTGCGCGTCCGGGCCGAGGGCCTGGGCGGCGCCTCGGTGCGCTTCGACCGGTGGGGGGGCGAGGCCGCACCCGGGAGCGACGACGGAGGCGCTCCGCGGCTCGATCTCCGTCTCGTCGAGGAGGCCGCTTTGCCGGGTGGCACGGCGACGCTGAAGGTGGACGCTCCGTTCGCGGGACGCGGCCTCCTGACGGTGGAGGGGCCCGGCACGCTCGAGGCGCGCGTCGTCGACGTCGCGGCCGGGCTGCAGTCCTTCGAGGTCGCCGTGCCCGACGCGCCCTCTCCGAACGTCCACGCGACGCTCACCGTGTTCCGCGGCGTCCGGGAGGCGGGCGAGGGCAACGCGCGCGTGCTGGGCGCCGTGCGTGTCCCCTTCGCGCGGCCCGAACGGCGACTCGACCTCGCCCTCGACCTGGCCGGTACCCAGATGCCCGGCACCGACCTGACGGTGGGGCTCAGGACCTCGCGTCCCGCCACGGTGCGCGTCCACCTGGTGGACGAGGGCGTGCTCCGCCTCACCGGGCACCGCACGCCGGATCCGCTCGCCTTCTTCGAGGCACCCCGTCGCCTGGACACGCGTCTCGCCGATGCCTACACGGTGCTGCTCGAACGCATGCGTTTCGGAGGCGACGATCCCGAGCCCGGCGGCGGCGCGGGACTCCTCGCCGACCGTCTCGATCCCACCGCTCGCAAGACGATTCGGACGGTCGCGCTCGCCTCGGAGCTCGTGGCGTGCGACGGCGAGACCACCCTCACGTTCGCGCTGCCCGAGTTCTACGAGGGCCGGCTCCGGGTGTTCGCGGTCGCGGCGGGCGAATCCTCGACGGGCGTCGCGTCGGCGCCGCTCGTGCTCGAGGCGCCGGTGTCCGTCGCGGTCCACGGCCCGCGGGCCGTGGCGCCCGGCGACGTGTTCGAGATGCCGATCCAGGTGCGCGGCGAAGACGTGACCTTCGACGTCACCCTCGACGGGCTCGAGTGCCTGGCCGACGAGAGAGTCGTCGGCGGGGGCGTGGTCCGCGTCCGCGCCGGGGACCGGATGGGCGTCGCGTCGGTCGTGGTGCACGCGAGGGACGCCGACGGGAACGAGACCACGCGCCCAGCGCTCCTCTCCATCCGTCCTCCCTCGCCCTACGTCGTTCGTCACGAGGTGCGGAGGATCGCGGTTGGCGAGGCCCTCGACGAGGCCCTGCCCGGGACGTGGCTCGCCGGCCACCGGCGCGCCCGCATCACGGTCGGCGCGTCGAGCGTCCTCGGCCTGCTGCCCGCGCTCGACCGGCTGCTCGAGTACCCGCACGGCTGCGTCGAGCAGACGACCTCCCGCGCCTTCCCGCTCCTCGCGCTCTCCGAGCTGGCGCGCGCCGCGCACCCGGAGGGGGCCTCGCCGCGGGACACGGTCTCCGCGTCGATCGACCGCCTCCTGGCGATGCAGGCCTCGGACGGGGGCCTCGCGTCCTGGCTCGGCGGCCGGAGGAGCTACCCGTACGGAAGCGCCTACGGGGCCCACTTCCTCCTCGAGGCGCAGCGCTGCGGCAGGCCGGTGCCCGAGCGGCCGCTCGCGGCGCTTCTCGACTACCTCGAGTCGCGGCTGCGGGAGGGCCACGTCGACGCCTACACCGCCCGCGTCCTCGCGCTCGGCGGTCGCTCCGTGGCCCCCTTCCTGGAGCGCCTGGCCGAAGAGGCCGTGCGAGCCGAGGACGTCGCGAATCTCGCGGCGGCCTTCCTCCTGACGGGCAACCGTGCCCGCGCGGACGCGCTGCTCGCGAAGGCGGGGGATCCCTGGGCGGCCCCCACGAAACGGGGCGACACCCTGGACAGCCCGGTGCGCGCGGCGGCGATGCTCCTCGCCGCGCTCGTGGAGGTGCGGCCCGACGACGAGCGGGTGCCCGAGCTCGTGGAGCGGCTGACGGTGGCCGCGCACGCGTCGGGGCCCACCACGACGCAGACCGACGCGGCCGTGCTCCTCGCCCTCGCGAAGGTCTACGGCGATCCGGTGTCGCAGGCCGCGCGCGGCACGCTTCGCGCCGGCGGCCGCACGCACGCCTTCGACGGGACGGGCGGGCTCGTCGCCACCGTCGAGGCGGAGGATCCCTGGCGCGTGGGTCTGGATGCCGACGGCCCCGTCACGCTCGTCGTGCGCACGGAGGGCATCCCGGTGGACGCTGCGGGGGCAGAGGATGGAGACAAGTCGGATCGTAGCCATGTCGTTCTGT
>JAUXCH010000847.1 GCA_030618975.1 Planctomycetia bacterium | reverse complement strand
GTCCGCTTGGCCTCCGACTTGAGGGCGGCGTCGATCGCGTCGAGAGCGGGCCGGCCTTCCACGTGGACCCGCTCGACGGCGAAGTTCACCGAGGCGGCCTCTACGCCGTCGAGGCGGCCGAGGATCTTCTCCGCGGAGCCCGCGCAGCCGGCGCAGTGCATGCCGGTGATCGGCAGGTCGCGTGCGGTGGGGGGGGTGGACGGGGTCGGCACCCGGGCCAGGGTAGCCCGGAGGGCGCGGCCTCAGGGGCCGTTGCTCCACCGGCGCCCGGTATCCCGGTACCTTGACCGCCGCTTCCAGGCGGGAACACCATGAGCAAGGGCCAGAACTTCTACGAAATCCTCGGCGTGTCCCAGG
Organism: Planctomycetia bacterium; assembly: GCA_030618975.1. Taxonomy (GTDB): domain Bacteria; phylum Planctomycetota; class PLA2; order PLA2; family JAEUHO01; genus JAUXCH01. The sequence continues at coordinate 1,996 of JAUXCH010000847.1, read as the reverse complement.
ACGCGACACAGGAGGAGATCCAGAGCGCCTACCGCAAGCTGGCCGTCAAGTACCACCCCGACAAGAACCCGGGGGACAAGGCGGCCGAGGAGCACTTCAAGGAGTTCGGCCAGGCGTACGCCGTCCTGTCCGACGCGGGCCAGCGCGCGCAGTACGACCAGCAGCTCCGGACCGGTTTCCCCGCCGACGGGTTCCCTTCCGGCGGCGGCGGATTCGGGGGCTTCGAGTCGATCTCGATCGACGAGATCCTCCGCCGCTACGGCGACATGTTCGGCGAGAGCTTCGGCGGCTTCCGTGGTGGCGGGTTCGGACCGTTCCAGCGCGGCGTGCCGGCGCGCCGCCGCGGTCGCGACGTCGAGGCCTCCATGTCCGTCCCGTTCCGCGATGCGGCCTTGGGCGAGAGCGTGAGCGTCACGCTCCACGACTCGAGCGGACGGCGATCGCTGTCCGTGACCCTCCCGGAGGGCACGCAGGACGGCGCGACGCTCCGCCTCAAGGGCCAGGGCGAGGAGGGCATGAACGGCGGCCCGTCGGGCGACCTGTTCATGCGCATCCGCGTCACGCCCGACCCCGTCTTCCGACCGCACGGGAAGGACATCGAGGCCGACCTCCGTGTCCCGGCGCCCATCGCGGTGCTCGGCGGAAAGGTTGCAGTTACAACGATTCAGGGCAAGGAGGGGAACGTCACGATCCCGCCCGGCACGAGCAGCGGCACGCTCCTGCGCCTGCGTGGCCAGGGCATCCAGGGCGGCGACCACCTGGCCCGCGTGGTCGTCTCCGTGCCCAAGGAGCCGACCGACGAGCAGAGCGAGCTCTACGAGAAGCTCCGCGCCCTCGGCGAGAAGCAGACCGTCTGATGCGCTACCGCGAGCCCGTCTTCCGTCCGCCCTCGGAGGCGCGCTCCTACCTGCTCCACGTGACGTACGGTTGTACGCACAACCGATGCACGTACTGCGCGATGTACCTCTCGAAGAAGTTCGAGGTCCGGCCCCTCGACGAGGTCCTCGAGGACATCGAAGAAGCCTCCCGCCAGATGCCCGACACGCGCAAGGTCTTCCTCCTCGACGGCGACGCGATGTCGCTCTCCACGAAGCGGCTCGTGCCCGTCCTCGAGGCGCTCGGCGAGGCGTTCCCCTATCTCCACCGCGTCGGCGCCTACGCCAACGCCGTCTCGGTGCTGAGCAAGACCGACGAGGAGCTCGCCCAACTCCGCGAGCTCAAGTTCTCCATCGGCTACCTGGGCCTGGAGTCCGGCGATCCCGAGACGAACGCGAAGATCGTCAAGGGCTCCTCGATCGAGGAGCAGATCGAGGCCGTGCGGCGCGCCCAGGCCGCGGGCATCAAGATGAGCGTCATGGCGCTCCTCGGCGTCGCGGGGCGCGAGCGCAGCCGCGAGCACGCGATCGCCACGGGGCAGGTCTTTTCCGCGATGGACCCGCGCTTCGCCTCCTGCCTGACCGTCACGCCCGTCCCCGGCACGCCGCTGTACGCCGACCTGGAGGCCGGGCGCTTCCAGCTCCTCGAGCCCGACGAGACCCTCGAGGAGTTGAGGCTGATCGTCGAGCACACGCACGTGACCGGCACGATCTTCCGTGCCAACCACGCCTCGAACTACCTGCCCATCGGCGGCCGCCTCCCGGCGGACCGGGAGCGCCTGCTCCAGACCATCGAGGCGGCCCAGCGCGGCGAGATCTCGCTGCGGCCGGAGTCCCTCCGCGGGCTGTAGCGCTACCAGACCCTCGTACGGTGCCAGGCCCACGTACGGTGCCAGGCACCATGCAAGGGACAGTGACCCTCGGAGGGTGCCAGGCCCACGGCGAGGTGTAGCGCCGAGACTGCGATCTCAAGCGGGGGGATACCCCCCGCTACTCCTCGCCGGGTGCCTGGCACCGCCTGGGGGGGGAACGGCGTTGTCCCTTGCATGGTGCCTGGCACCGCCTGGGGGGGGCAAGGTGGCGGGCCGGGCGGCCGATCCACGGGGTAACGTCCGTGCCCC
>JAUXCH010000768.1 GCA_030618975.1 Planctomycetia bacterium | reverse complement strand
AGGTGAGCTGGCTTCCCTCCTACGGCCCGGAGATGCGCGGCGGCACGGCCAACGTGACCGTCTGCATCTCCGAGCAGCCGATCGGCTCCCCCCTCATCACGAACCCGAGGGCGCTGGTGGTGATGAACCAGCCCTCGCTCGAGAAGTTCGCACCGCGGGTCAAGCCCGGCGGGGTGATCGTCATCAACACCTCGCTGGTCTCGAGGGGCAGTGAACGCGACGACTGCACCGAGGTCCCCGTCGCCGCCCGCGAGATCGCGGCCGAGGCCGGCACCATTCGCGCCGCGAACTTCGTGATGCTCGGGGCCTACGTCGGCGCGACCGGCGTCGTCGAACCGGAGGCGGTCGAGGCGGAGATCACCGAGGAGTTCTCAGGCCGCAAGGCGAAGTTCGTCCCCGCCAACGTGGCCGCCTTCCGAGCCGGCCTGGTCGAGGGCAAGAAGGCCTGCACGACGGCCTGACAGGAGCGAATCGAGATGACCAAGGTCTTGATGAAGGGCAACGAAGAGCTGGGCGAGGCGGCGATCCGCGCCGGCTGCATCCACTTCTTCGGCTACCCGATCACCCCGCAAACCGAGGTTCCCGAGTACCTCGTGAAGCGCTACGCGGAGGTCGGCGGCACGTTCGTCCAGGCGGAGAGCGAGGTCGGCTCGATCAACATGATCTACGGGGCCGCCGGCACGGGCGTGAAGTGCCTGACGTCGTCCTCGTCCCCCGGCTACGCCCTGATGGCCGAGGGCATGAGCTACATCGCCGCGTGCGAGCTGCCGTGTGTCGTCATCAACATCATGCGCGCGGGACCCGGCCTCGGGGGCATCCTGCCCGCGCAGAGCGACTACTGGCAGGCGACCAAGGGCCACGGCCACGGCGACTACCGCGTCATCGTGCTCGCGCCCTCCTCCGTGCAGGAGGCCGTCGACCTGATGATCCTGGCCTTCGAGCTGGCCGAGAAGTACCGCAACCCGGTCCTGATCGTCGCGGACGGGATGATCGGGCAGATGATGGAGCCCGTGGAGTTCCCCGTCGAGGGCGTCGGGGAGCCGATGAAGGACAACGACTGGGCCCTCACCGGCTGCGAAGGCCGCGAGCGCCGCATCGTGAACTCGCTCTACCTCTCGCCGGAGAAGCTCAACGAGCACAACTTGAAGCTCCACGAGAAGTTCGCGGAGATCACGAAGAACGAGGTCCGCTCCGAGCTCTACGGCACGCCCGGCGAGTACGACCTGCTGATCACCGCCTTCGGCACGATGGCCCGCATCTGCAAGACCGCCATCGACGAGGTGCGGGACGAGGGCCTGAGGGTCGGGCTCTTCCGCCCGATCACGATCGCGCCCTACCCCTACGAGGCGCTTCGCGAGGCGATGGACGCGCTGCCCGACGGCGGCAAGGTCTTCGACGTCGAGATGAACATGGGCCAGATGCTCGACGACGTGCGCCTCGCCGGCGAAGGCACGCGCGAAGTCATCTTCCACGGCACGGCCGGCGGCATCGTCCCCTCGCCCGACGAGGTGGCGGCAAAGATCCGCGAGATCCTCAAGCCATAAATCCACACCCGAAAATCCACACCCGACCCGATTTTTCGGTTTTCGAGACCCCGAACGCGATCCGGCCTGGTGGTGCCTCTCCCCGGTCCCGGGCAGCCGAGATCCCGTCGACGTCGCTCTGTCGTTCGGCGGAGTCGATAGCCGGAATCGAGGTGCTGGACTCCCGTGTGCATCCTCGCGAGCCGGCGCGGGCCGTTCGTGTATCCCACACAGCACGAAAAACGGCGACCGGTCGCCGCCCCTGAGAGGCCTGCAAATGGAGAGTGAGTCCTCCGAACAGGGCCCGAAGCGACCGGTGGAAGCACCGTTGCGTATCGCAGGCGATGCGCTTTCGTCCGGCCTCAGCGGGCCGCTTGCACAACGGGAACAGCACGAGAAGCGGCGACCGGTCGCCGCCCCCCGGGTGCGCCTGACCGGAGGTGCCCCGCAACCGAAGGGGCCCCGTCAGAGCCGCCTCCCCCACGGGCGGTCTGGGGCCCGGCGCTCGAGGTTCGGCGGGTATCCACGCGTCCTCGGACGAGCGGGCAGTTCATTCCGGGGCCGCTGGCTGACGATCAGGTTCCGGTAGCGGAACGTGTACGGTGCCAGCACCCCGCAAGGGACAGCGCCCCCCAACACGGGCGCAGGCCTCCGCCGGCGCCTCTCGATCCTTGCGGCTGTGTACGTTCGTCCGGTGGGAGCAACCGGGGCCCTGCGCAGGATGGCGAGATCCGCCCCGACGCGTGTGGGGGCGGGGCCGGGCCATCCCGGGTCGGGCCATCCCGGGGGATGGCGCGCGAGCGTCCCGGCTGCCGGCTTCCCGTGCCGCCTTCCCGGCCTGGCTACGTTGCCCCCGCCCGCTCGTCCTGCAGAAGGCTCGCGAACGCCATCGACTTCGGCCTGACCCCGAGGCGCACGAAAAACGGGGCCGGGCGAATCGCTTCGCCCGGCCCCGGAGAAGGCCCGCGGGGCGTCAGGGCCGCCCCACGGGTCGAGAGATTCGGAGAGACGCGCCTAGTTGGTGGGCGCCGTCCCCGCCGGGAGCAGGTCCCGGAGTGCCTTGTAGATCGGCAGCGCACCCTTGCCGTCGTCCGCGACCTCTTCGGTCCCGTCGAACGGGTTCACGAGAACGAAACGGTCGAACACCCACCCCTTGGTGAACACGGAGCCCACGCCCATGGTGGTGT
>JAUXCH010000727.1 GCA_030618975.1 Planctomycetia bacterium | reverse complement strand
GTGGCCGCGCGGAGCCGGGGCCGGCGGGGCGACTCGGGCGCGTGGCCGGGCCGGCCGACGAGGCTCGGCCCCGTCGCCGCCTCGCCCTCGACGTCCTCGTGGCGCATGGGGCCGGTCGGGCCCTCCGCGGCCTCCTGCGCGCCCCGCAGGGCGTCGCCGCCGCCCTCGGGCGCGGAGTCGCCGCTTAGCAGGCCGAGGGCGTACGCGGCGCCGACGGCGACCACGACGACGAACCCGAGGAGCAGGAGAGGGAGCAACCAGGCGCGGGACATCCCCCCAGCCTACGAACAGCGCGGGCCCCGGTCAGCGATCCACGCCGATGCCGCGCCGGGTCGTCTCCTGGATCCAGGTCTCGCCGTCCTGCCCCGCGGCCCGGCCCTCGTACACGTCCTCGCCGCCCAGGTCGAGGAACACGCCGTAGTCGGCGTAGGGGACCTCCTCCGTCGGCTGCTCCCGAGGCTTCACGAGCGTCGCCCACCCGCGCGCCGACCTGCGCTTCGCGGCGTACCGGTCGCTCCCGGCCGCGTCGACGAAGAGGCCGTAGCCGTCCTTGTGGTCGCCGCAGCCCTGCACGCGGTCCTCCGCGACGTAGACGTCGTCGCCCGCCAGGTCGAGCAGGACCGCGGTCGAGAAGTCGCGGCCGTTGCCCTGCACCTGGTGCATGCCGGTGTAGCGATCGTTGCCGCAGGCGTCGACGAGGATCCCGGCCGCGAAGTGGGGTGCCGCACCCTGCCCGTACCAGGTCGCGGTGTAGACGTCGTCGCCGCCGAGATCCGCGCAGATCCCGAGGCCGTAGAAGTAGGCCGTGCCCTGCGCGTACATCGACCCCTCGTAGACGTCGTCGCCGGATGCGTCCCGCAGGACGCCGACACCGCCGGGGAGCAGGTCGCGGATCACGAGCCCCCGGTTGCCGTCCGGAAGCGCCTCCTCGTAGCGTGCGTAGAAGCCGAAGCCGCAACCCTGGGCGAACGACCAGTGGACCGTCCGTCCGCCCGTCCACTGCGAGTACGTGGACTCGTGCGTGGGACGCGCGACGTAGCGGTCGTCGCCCGCGTCGTCCCGCAAGACGCCGTAGCCCGCGGTGCGGCCCAACCCCTGGCCGAGGTGGTCGAGGGCGTAGGTGTCGTCGCCCCGTCCCGAGAGGAGCAGTCCGAAGCCGAACGCCGCCGCGCCCTGCGCGAACTCGGACGCCTCGAAGACGTCGTTCCCCTCGTCGTCGGCGAGCACGCCGGCGCCGCCCAGGGCCGCCCCCTGGCAGAAGGAGCCGCCGCGGTACACGTCGTTCCCTGCCAGGTCGAGGAGGATGCCCAGCCCCTCGCGGGCCGCGCCCTGCGAAAAGGGCGCCTCGGATTCGTAGCGGTCGTCGCCTGCCACGTCCACGCACAGCGCCGCGCGCCGTCCGGTGCCCGTCCCACCCGCGTTGTTCGAGTACACGTCGTCGCCCCCGGGATCGACGAGGAGCCAGGCGTCCTCCTCGTGGACGTCCTTCCCCCGCGTGCCGACGATCACGAGACCGCGCGGCGTCTCGACCCGGAGCGGCTGCGAGGCGGAAAAGCCCTCGCCCGACGCGCAGACGGAGCGCGCCTCGCGGCACAGCGCGAGGACCTGCCGGACGAGGGGCAGCAGGTCGGTCGTCCCGAACCGGTCGAACGCCGCCCGGGCCTCACCCACCTCGCCCGCGTCCAGCCCCGAGACCATCCAGTGCGGCATGCGGGCGTGCAGCGACCCTTCCGGCAGGGCGGCCAGGGCCGCGTCCTCGAGACCCGCCAGCGCGACGGCGAGGCGCCGGACCGCGCCGGGCACCTCCACGTCCGCGGGAAGCGGGTCGTCCCCCGCGGGCAGCTCGACGTACTCCCCCCCACCGAAGCACGCCGCGAGCGGTTCGGGCGGCTTGCCCTCCGCGATCCCGAGCCCGAACCGAACCGCGTCGAGAGGGGCGCGGAGCGCCCGGTCCACGAGGGTGGGTCGGAGCGGATCCCGCCCGGTCGGAAGCGCCACGCCCTCGACCATCCGGCCCGACGCGCGGAGGCGCGGCGCCCACTGCTTCCAGAACGCCACGTCGCGGACGCGAACGGCCTCGGGCTTCACGCCCAGCGCGTCGAAGGCCGCGAGGAGGGCCGGCACGACCTCCGCCTCCTCGGGCTTCGCCGCCGCGGGCACGGCGAGGAGGAGGAGCAGGGCGAGCAGGAACGTCGTGCGCATGGGGAGGGTAGGCGTTGTCCCTTGCGTTGTGCCTGGCACCGTACGCGGGCGACGCCTCGAGGTCAGGGTTTCTTCTTCTTCGCCGCCTTCGCCTGCTTCTGCACCCGCGCCCACGTGTCGCGCAGCGTCACCGTCCGGTTGAAGATCGGGCGGCCTGCCCGCTCCGCGTCCGGGTCGAGGCAGAAGTAGCCCAGCCGCTCGAACTGGAAGCGGTCGAGGGGCTGTGCGTCGGCGAGCGACGGCTCCACCTTGCAGCCCGTCAGCACGTCGAGGGAGTCCGGGTTGAGGTTGGCGACGTAGTCCTCGCCCGCGGGCGCGTCCTCGGGATCCTCCTTCACGAAGAGGCGGTCGTAGCGGCGCACCTCGGCGTCCAGGGCGTGCCTCGCGCTCACCCAGTGCAGCGTCGCCTTCACCTTGCGGCCGTCCGGCGCGTCGCCGCCCTTCGTCTCGGGATCGTAGGTGCACCTCAGCTCGACGACGTTTCCGTCGTCGTCCTTCACCACCTCGTGGCACGTGACGAAGTACGCGGCCCGCAGCCGCACCTCCCGGCCCGGGGCGAGCCGGAAGAACTTCCGCGGCGGGTCCTCCATGAAGTCGCCCCGCTCGATGTAGAGCTCGCGCGAGAAGGGGACCTTCCGCGTCCCGGCGGACTCGTCCTCCGGGTTGTTGACGGCGTCGAAGAGTTCCTCCCCGTCCTCCGGGTAGTTCGTGAGCACGACCTTCAGGGGGTCGAGGACCGCCATCACGCGCGGCGAATGCCGGTTCAGGTCGTCGTGCAG
>JAUXCH010000003.1 GCA_030618975.1 Planctomycetia bacterium | reverse complement strand
GAAGATCCAGGGGTTCATCGCCGGCCACCCCGTCCATCCCGTGGTCGCCCTGCCCGGCGGCATGGCGAAGGCCCTCGCCGAGGACGAGCGCGCCGAGATCGAGACGATGGCCGAACGCCTCGTCGCCCTGGCCGAGAAGGCCGTGGCCCTGTTCGAGAAGCGGGTGCTGCCGGGTGCCGCCGAGGTGATCGGTGGCGACACCTACTACCACGAGACCCACTACGCCGGTCTCGTGGACGAGCAGGGGCGGGTCACCTTCTACGACGGGCAGGTCCGGGTCGTCGGTCCGGACGGCTCCGAGGTGGCGCGCTTCGACCCCGCCGACTACCTGGAGCACATCGCCGAGCGCGTCCTGCCCTGGTCCTACATGAAGCTGCCCTATCTGAAGCAGGTGGGCTGGCAGGGCCTGACCGACGGACCCGCGAGCGGCGTGTACCGGGTGAACTCCCTCGCGCGCCTGAACGTCGCCACTGGCATGGCCACACCCAGGGCAGAGGAGGCCCGCGAGCGGCTCTTCCGCCACTTCGGCACCCGGCCCGTCCACCACACCCTCGCCTACCACTGGGCTCGGCTCGTCGAGTGCCTCCAGGCGTCGGAGACCACGTTGGAGCTGTCCCGGGATCCCGAGATCGTGAGCCGGGAGGTGCGCGTGCTGCCCACCGAGCGGCCCACGAGCGGCGTGGGCGCGGTGGAAGCGCCGCGCGGCACGCTCTACCACCACTACGAGACGGACTCGCGGGGCCTCGTGACGTCGGTGAATCTCATCGTCGCCACCGCCCAGAACAACGCCGGCATGAACATGTCGGTGAAGAAGGCGGCGCAGGCGCTCATCCACGGGGGCGAGGCTCCGACGGAGGACCTGCTCGACCGGGTGGAGATGGCGTTTCGGGCCTACGACCCCTGCCTGGCCTGCGCCACCCACGCCCTGCCCGGCCGGATGCCCCTCGAGGTGACGCTGCACCAGGGCGGCCGCGTGCTTCGACGACTTGCCCGGCCCCCACGGTAGGACCTCGAACGCCCTATCCGTTCCTCACCCCGCGACCAGGCGGTCCAACTCCCCTTGCAGATCCTTGTTGCGGGTGACCTCCGGCTCGATCCCGGAGGAGGCGAAGAGGAAGTCCACCACGACTCGCGCGGAACCCTCGACTCCGGGGGGCACGGCTCGGATGGTCGCCAGGCGGTGCGTGGACGTCGGTTCCACCTGCGCGAGGATCCGCCATCCGCCTTGCAGCAAGCCGCGGACGAATCGCTCCGCGCTTCCGTCGTCCTCCACGGCCACGGCGAGGTCCGCGCCGGGCCGGGTGAAGAGCCACTCCTGAAGCCGCCGGTCGACTTCCTCCGGAGGAGCCTCCGGGAAGTCCCGGCGGATGTTTTGGCGCATCATGTCGACGCCGGCGTCGAACAGGTCGAACGCGGTCCGGAGTTTCTCGGCGGGGGTCAACTCGGCGTCCACAGAGCCCAAGATACCCCGACGGGGGTGCTCCCCGGGCGTGACCGTCACATCTTCGTTGCATCGTCTCGTAGCCCGTCCGGCCTATGCTCTGGGCATGGTGCGCACGCTTCGAGGTCGGGCGACGGCGGTCGGGGTCCTCCTGGTCGCCGCGTGCCTCGTGGCCGCAATCGGCATCGCCGCGGCACGCGAGGTCGGACGGGACGCTCGCGACCGGGCTCGACGCGAGACCCGGGAGCGCATGCGCACGCAGGTCGACGCCGCAGCCGCGCGCCTCGGAGGGCTCCTGCGCGAGTCCCGGCCTGCGGGGCTCATCGAGTTTCCCTTCCCGGTGCAGGTCCTGGAGGCGCGCTACGTGCGCCGCGTGACCCTCGAGGGCGCGGCGGTCTTCGCCGAGGCGGAGAGACAGGAGTTCGTGGCGGGAGATCCCGACGGCGCCCTCGCCCTCTACCGTCGACGTCTCGCGGAAGGCCTCTCGCCTTCGCAGCGCGCGAAAGGACTGCGAAACGTCGCGCGTCTTCTGCGGGCGAACGGCGAGGCGCGCGAGGCCGACGAGGTGCTCGAGAGGGCGGTCGCCTTGCCGGGCGTCGACGACGAGCCGGCGCTGCTCGTCGCCTACGACCAAGCCACGGGCACGTCCGACGAGGGTCTGCGGGCCGAACTCCGCGCCGCTCTCGAGCAGGGGGAGTACGACGGCGTCGCGCCGCGCGAGAGACGGATCCTCCACCATAGGCTCGGCGGGTCCGACGATGCGCTCCTGGGGCTGGTCGCCTTGGAGGGTCTGCTCGAATCCGCCTCACCCGCCGACTCGCTGCTCGCCTTGCCCGGGGACCGGGTGGCGTGGCTGCTCGCCCGCGAGGCGCTCGACTACCGGTTCGCGGTCGCCGAGGAGGCCGCCGTGCTTGCGGCGCTGCTGCCGGAGGTGGCTTCCGGGCGGTGGATCCGGGTGGCCGCGGGGGGCATGGAGCTCCCGTCACCTCCCTTCCCGTCGACGAGGCTGGGGCCGAGCCGAGCGACCCTCGCGGCCCACGACGCCGCGGCGGCCTCTCGACGGTGGGGGCTGCTCGGTCCGGCGCTCGCGGTCGCCTTCGGCCTGCTCCTGGGCGGCCTCTACGTCGGCCTCGAAGGCCGCAGGCAGCGTGCCCTCGCCGACCAACGCGACGCTCTCCTCCTCTCGGCGACTCACGAGCTGGGGACCCCGATCGCGAACATCCGGCTCTACGCGGAGACCCTCGCCGCCCACGGCCGCGACGATCCCGACTCGTTGGGCCGCTTCACGAAGGTCATCGAGAGCGAGGCCCTGCGCCTTCAGGAGCGCGTCGCCGAGATGCTCGACGTCGCCGCCGGTCGGCGGGTCCTGCCTCCGGATCCACACGGCTTCGACGCCGCTCGCGTGCTGGTCGGTCTCGTGGAGGCGCACCGGCAGCGTCACCCCGAGACCGTCATCGATCTCGAGGTCCCGGCCGCGGGCTTGCCCCACGCGCGCGGGACGGCAGCGCTCTTCGCCCGCGTGGTCGAGGCCGTTCTCGACAATGCGCAGAAGTTCGGTGGCGAGGGCCCGGTCCGCGTCGCCCTCTTCGCTTCGGGGCCGAAGCTCGAGCTGCGCGTCGACGACGAGGGCCCAGGCATCCCCGCGCGGGATCGAGGTCGCGTCTTCGAGCCCTTCGCCCGTCTGGCCAGGGACGTCGACGCCTCGGTCCCCGGCACGGGGCTTGGCCTGGCGCTGGCTCGCCGGTGCGTCGAGGTCTGCGGCGGGCGGATCCGCGCCGAGCGCGCGCCCGGCGGCGGGACCCGCATCCGGGTCACGTTGCCCGTAGCGAAGGAGGGAACCCCGTCGTGCCGCGCATCCTGATCGTCGAAGACGACGTCCATCTCGGAGAAGGCCTCGTCTACAACTTCGAGCGGGCGGGCTACGAGGTCGAATGGGTCGTCGATGGCGGGACCGCCCTCTCGCGTTGCGCCCAGGCGTCGCCGGATCTCGTGATCCTGGACCTGATGCTCCCCGACATGGACGGGTTCGAGGTGCTCGCGCGACTGCGCGAGCAGGGGCGCGACCCGCCCGTCATCATCCTCTCCGCTCGCAGCAGCGAGACGGACAAGATCCGGGGGCTCGACACCGGCGCGGACGACTACGTCACGAAGCCGTTCGGCGTCGGCGAGCTGCTGGCCCGCGTCCGTACGCGTCTGGCGGGCTCCGAGCCGGCTCGCGCCTTCGCTCTCGGGGGGGCCCGGGTGGACCTGGATCGTCACACCGTCGAGGGCGAGGGCGAGGTCCACGCCCTGACGCCGACGGAGGTCCAGATTCTCGAACACCTCGCGGCGCACCGGGACCTCCCGGTGGACCGGACCGACCTGATGCGAGCGATCTGGGGCACGGGGCTCACGACGTCGCGCACCTTGGATGCGCACGTCACGCGCCTTCGTCGCAAGATCGAAGCGGATCCCGCGCACCCGCGCCACCTGGTGACCGTGCACGGCGTGGGCTACCGGCTGACCTGGTAACCCCCGTAGCGCCGTCACATCTTCGTTGCATCCGCGTCGCCCACCTGTGGGGCGCCCCGGCCTACGCTGGCCTTCCCGTATCGATACCCCGGGAGGCCACGTCATGCGATCCGTACTGCGTACCTTGCACGTACACGTTGCACTGATCGTCGTGCTCCTGCTCGCCGCCCCGGTGCTGTCGGGGGAGGGGGGGGACGATGCCGACGCCCGCCTCGCCGAGGCCTGGCACGCCCTCGAGATCGAGCGCAAGCCGGCTCTCGCCGCCAAGCGCTACCGTGCGCTCCTGGAGGACGGGAGCCTTTCGACCTCGACCCGCGCGCGCGCCACGCTGGGCCTCGCCCGCGCCGAGCGCCTGCTCGGACGGCTCGACGTGGCCGAAGCCCTGCTCCGAGAGGTGCTCGAACGCTATCCCGAGCTCCACGTACTGCAGGCCGAGGCGAACGCGGAGCTGCCGTCCGCGCTCGCCGGGCGGACGCGCTTCATCACCGGGATCCTCGGGATGTCCCCGGGCGAAGGCCTCGACCTCGACGCCGGGGGGGTCTTTCCCGGCCGCACCACGTGGCTCGGGGGCGAGACGGAGGTCTGGTTCGGCGCGGAGGGGCTCGTCCTGCCCACCGACGCGGTCGAGGATCCCCTGCTGTCGCGGATCCTCGCCGTTACGGGCCGGGAGCCGTGGCACCGCATCCAGACGGACGAGGGGCGGACGGCGTGGCTGCAACTGCTTTCCGGCGGCTCGAAGCCGCTCGTGCGGTTCGTGACCCGGGTCGCCGGCACGCGCGCTCCCCTCGGCGACGTCCGCGATCCGCACGGCCTCGGCCGGGAGGGTCGGATCGAAGTGTGGTTCGAGCCCCGGTCAGAGCTCGTGCGCTACCGCGTCGAGGTGCGCCGAAGTGCGGACGACGCCTTCGAGACGCGCGGGGAGATCCCGGCGCCTCCCTTCGTCCACGAGAGCCCGGTACCCGGAACCCGCTACACCTACCGGATCACGGGTTTCGATGCGGAGGGCCACGCCAACGTCCCCACCCTGGTGGCTGCGACGACGGCGAGTCGCGGCGTGTTCGCCGGCACGGTCGAGCTCAGGCGCGGGCAGGGGGTCGATCTCCTGTCGGGCCAGGTGCTTCCGAAAGGCGGCGACCTCACGCTGCTCAGTACCTACGGTGGATCGTCGGGGGCGGGGTTTAGGGACGCGCTGGGGAGGCCGGTCTCTGAAGCTCGCGTCGATCCGTCCCCCCCCGCCTCCCTCTGGGACGCGGTCCCGGCCACGCCGCACCCCTACGTCTCGGACGGCGGTCAGTTCCTCGTGCCGCTTCGCGGGGGCGGCGTGGCACGCGGCTCCCTGGAGATGCTCCCCCGCAGCTCCGGGAGGGACCCCGACGCCGCCGAGGTCCGCATCCGCTACCAGGTCAACCCCGACGGGCCGGTGTTCCCGCCGCCTCCGCGGCTCGAAGCGACGCGAACGGACGCCGGGGTCGTCGTCACGGTCTCGGGCCTCGGCGCCGGGTTCGACGTGCCCCGGCTCGAGGTGCGCCGCCCGGACGCCGATTCCGTGCTGCGGCACGTGGTCTACGAGCCCGCAACGCGGCGGTACCTGGACACCCTGGCCGGCCGGGACGAGCGGGGCCTGCTCGTCTACACCGCGGTTCCCGTGGGTTCAGGTGGACGTCGGGGCACGCCGGGCTCCACGATCTTCGACGGCCGTTCACCGGGCGTGCGCGTGGGGACGTTCCAGTTCCACTACCACCAGGGCTGGGCCTTCGCGCGCGGAGAGATCGTGCCGCGGGCCGATGCGGACGTCTTCTTCACGAGCTGCGCGGGAGGGATCTCCAGCGTCACGTTGGCGGCGCCGGGCGGGATCACGAACCTCGAGCGCGTGCTGGAGCGGGGGGCGGCGTCCCACGACCCCGACCTGCTCATGGAGACCGTCGTCGGGGTCGATCCGGAGCGCGTGCGGCTCGATCGAGAGGCCGGCGGCGACAGCCGTCTTCCGGCCTCCGACGTCTTCGTGCTGCGTCTCCGAAGCGGCGGCTGGGCTCGACTCGCCATCGTGCATCGGGGCGACGAGGGGGGGTGGACGGACCACCTGATCACCGTCCGCTACGCCTGGAATCCTCACGCGCCTCGATTCACGGAGGACGAATCCGATCTCGGGGTGGTCGAGGAGCGGCGAGGGATCCGCTTCCTGCCCCTGGAGGTCGTCAGAGAGCATCGCAGGCAGGCGGTGCTCGGCCACCTCCCGCCCGTCCCCCGCGCCGGGACGTTCGAGTTCCACTACCGGCAGGGCTGGTCCTTCGAGCGCGGGGCGCTCGCCGACGAGGGGGAAGCCGACGTCGTCTTCGAGACCTGCGCAGGCGGGATCTCGTCCATCACCCTGACGGCGCCGGGGGGGATCGCGAACCTCGGGCGGCTCCTCGGGCGCCGCGACTCGCGAGCCACGCGGGAGGCGCTGCTCGACGACGTGGTGGGCGTCCGGCCCGAGGCATTCCACGAGATGCTGGGCCTGCACCGCGCGCGCCGGACCGCAAGCGGCGATTCCCGCGTCCCCCTGTCCGACGTCTTCGTCCTGCGGACGCGCCACGGGGGATGGGTCAAGATGGCCATCGTGCGTCGGGGCGACGAGGGCGGGTGGACGGACCACCTGGCCACCGTCCGCTACGTCTTCAATCCGGCGGCTCCGCGCTTCGTCGAGGACGCCGGGGAGGTCGTGGAAGAGGGGCCGCTCATCCTGCGCGCGCCTGCTGTTCTCCTCCCGAAGAAGGAGGAGACAGGTTCCAGCGCGAACCCCCGGAACGCCGGCGCTCACCCGCAGGCCATACCACCCGGCCCCGGTGCGCCCCCCGCGCCCTGGCTCGCGCCCTACGCGACGGAGGCCGCCACGTCCGAGGGCTTCGACCGGCTCCGCGTCCAGCTCTTGCGTAGCGACGACGACGCCTTCGTCGTCCGGGGACTGTCCTTCCTGGCCGGCGCAGAGGATCCCTACCACCGCCGCTTGGCTGCGAGTGCGTTGGGCGGGGCGTACCTCCTCGGTGACCAGGCCGGAGCCGATCCGCGGCCCGCCATCCGCCGCCTGGCCCGGGACCCGGATGCCTGGACGCGCTATCACCTGCTCGCCGCGCTGCGTCTCTTCGACACGCCGCTCGCGCGGGAGATCCTGGCAGAGCACGCCCGCGGCGCGATTCCCACGCCCGCGGGCGAGGAGTGGAACCGTGTGAGAGGGGAGGTGAAGGCGCAGCTCCTGGGGCGCGTGGACGAGGCCATGGACGAGATCCTGAAGCAGGGCGAGGACGAGAAAGCGATCCACGGTTGGATCGCCGCCGCCCCCGACCACCCGGCAGCCGGGGAGACGGGCCGGTTCATCGTCCACGATCTCGTCGAGAACCAACCGGTTCAGGTGCGTCTCGGCCCGGCCAACAGGCTCATCGACCTCGAGCACCCGACGATCGAGCTGACGGCGATGGGATGCACGGTCCTGCACTCGGACTCCTCCCTCCGGTCGGCCGACTACGCGGAGGTGCGCACGCGCCTGGTTCGTAGCGGGTCCGGCGCAGGCAGCCACACCATCCTCGGATCGGCCACTCCCTTCTCCTCGGGGATCACCGGGTTCGGTGGGCTCACGATCGAGGACGTGATGCGGTGCTTCGGCGGAGACCGCGTCCGCGTGTGGCTCCGTGTCGCGGACCGCAGCGCCGCGAGCCGCATCCCGCGGCCCCCGCGCTGACGGTCCGCGCCATCCTTGTACGGTGCCAGGCACCCCGCAAGGGACGACGCCTGTCCCTCCCGAGGGCAGGGGGACACCCGGCGAGCCTCGCTCCGAGTCAAGGCTCGTTTTCTACTGCGCAGGCAGTAGAAAATGCCTGTTGTTACAGGAATCCGCTTTGCGTTTACGGATGATCGTCTAGAGTTACCGGGTTCGCAGTAGATCCGTCCCGACGGAGTCCCGAGCATGCCCCGGCCCGCATCGACGTCTCGCACTCCTGGAGACCTGGCCCCGGCCCTGGGACCGGTCGTTCGGTTCCACCGGCGGCGGGCGGGACTGAGCCAGGTGGCCCTGGCCCGCCTCGCCGGCGTAGGCAAGACCCTGGTCTTCGACATCGAGAAGGGGAAGCCCACCGTTCGGCTCGACGGGGTGCTGCGGGTCCTCGCCGCGTTGAACATCCGCCTCGACTGGTCGAGCCCTCTCGAGGACGCCTTCCGGGCAGAGGAGGAGGAACATGCGTCGAGCAAGGATCCGGATCCACGGTGAGCCGGCGGCAGTCCTCGACGAGGTCGCGCCCGGAGAGAGCTACCACCTCACCTACGGGAAGGGGTACCGGGGGCCGCCCGTTTCCCTGACGCTGCCGGTCCGGGAAGAGCCGTACGAGTTCGACGCGTTCCCGGCCTTCCTCGACGGTCTGCTCCCCGAGGGGGTGCGGCTCGAAGCCCTCCTGCGCTTGGCGAAGATCGACAGAGCCGACCTGCTCGGCCAGATCTTCGCCGTGGGCGAGGACCTCGTGGGCGCCGTCACCGTCCATGCGCTCGAGAGCGAGGACGGCGCGTGAGACGCTGCCCGATCAGCTACCGCGAGCTCGAGTCGTCGGATGTCGATCGCTACTCCCGCGCGGGCCTCAGGCAGCTTTCCCCCTCCCTCACACGTCTCGAGGATCTCCCGTACTCGGCGGAGGAGCAGCGTCGAGAGGCGGCCGCTCGCGCCACGAAGATGTCCATCCAGGGTGCGCAACCCAAGCTGAGCGCGCGACTTGCCGTGCAGGACGGACGGTTCGTGTTCGTCGACCGCGGTGGACGGTGGATCCTCAAGCCGCAGAACCCGCCGTTCGAACACGTTCCCGAGAACGAGGACCTCACGATGCGGCTCGCACGGGTCGCGGGCATCGAGGTCCCCACGCACGGTCTCGTCCCTTCGCGCGACGGAACCTGGACCTACTTCATTCGGCGGTTCGACCGGACCGGGAAGAGCGGAAAGCTGGCTCTGGAGGACTTCGCACAACTCACGGGGAAGACCCGCGAAACGAAGTACGACTCGAGCATGGAGAGGGTCGCAGCGGTGTTGGACGAGTACACCACGTTCCCCGCGGTCCAGAAGCTCGAGCTCCTCAAGCGGAGCTTGTTCTGCTTCCTCACCGGGAACGAGGACATGCATCTCAAGAACTTCTCGCTGATCGTCAGGAGGGGCCTGGTGGAGCTCGCGCCCGCGTACGACTTCCTCAACTCGACGATCGTGCTGCCGGCCGCGCAGGAGGAGTTGGCCCTTCCCCTGCACGGGAAGAAGCGCAACCTGACGCGAAATGACTGGCTCCAGTACTACGCCCGTCAGCGACTCGAGCTCGAGCCCGGTGCCGTCGAGTACGTCCTCGGCCTGCTGGCGGACGCATGCCCGGCCTGGGAGAGGATGATCGGCGAGAGTTTCCTCCCAGAGGAGGCCCAGGCGTCCTACGGGGCCGTGCTGGAGGAGCGCAGGGACCGCCTCGGAGTCTGAGCGCCGGTATCATCGGCGCCTGGAGCTCGAGTCAGAGGTGCAGACGTGAGCGGAAGGACCCTGATCGTCGGCGTCGGCAGCAGCATCCTCTGCGACGACGGGGTGGGGGGGCACGTCGTCCGGCGCCTCGGGACGACACTCCGTCGAGACGACGTCGACGTGATCGAGATCGGAACCGCGGGCTTCGGCCTGCTCGACCTGGTGGACGGGTACGACCGCTTGATCCTCGTGGACGCCATGGTCACGGGGGTGACGCCCGGCAGCGTGCGCGAGCTCGACGAGCGAGAGGTGACGCGCACCGTGCACCTGAACGCGACGGGCCACGACGCCGACCTCGCCACCACGCTCGCTGCGGGGCGGGCGTTGCCGGGGCTGTCCATGCCTTCGCAGGTGATCGTCCTCGGGGTAGAGGCCGCCGACGTCACCACGTTCTCCGAACGCCTCACCCCGGAGGTGGACGCCGCTCTGCCGGAGGTCGTGTCACGGATCGAGGCGCTGCTGGCCGATCGGTGAGGGCACGGGTGAGGCGCTAGGCGTAGGGGTAGATCCCCTTCTTCACCTCTTCGAGCGCGGCCAGCATGCTGTCGTGCTTCTTCTCGTCCTGGTGCAGGTAGCGGAGCAGGTACTCCTGTAGGAGCATCTTCCGACCCTTGATCGCCTCGAGCGCTTCCTCGACGTAGGCGACCATGCTCCGCTCCAGCGCGATGTGCTTCTCGAGGTCGTCCCATACGGCGTTCAGATCGTCGATGGAGAAGACGACCGTTCCTCCCGCCGTGAGATCCGCGATGAGTTGCTGGACGTCGCGGTGCCTCTTGGAGTCGGTCTGGATGATCTCCAGGACCTGACGGATGAGGGGGTTCTCGGTCTTCTCGAGGATTTCTCCCGTGGAGGCGACCGAGGCCTCCTCGATGACCTGCCACCGCTTCATGGTGTCCACGAGCGCAGCCTGGATCTCTTTCGTGCTGATCTTCTTGCTCATCGTGCCGTGCTCCTCCTCCGGACGTCGGGTGCCGCAGCCTACTCCCAGACGAGAGCGTTGGCGACCAGATTGACGAGCTGCGTCACCTTCATGTCCAGCTTGTAGTGGCGGATCAGGTCGTTCAGGCCGTCGACGCAGTTGTGGCAGGTCGTCACCACGATCTTGGCGCCGGTCGCCTTCATCTGGTCGGCCTTGATGACGGCCGATTTGAGCCGGCGGGGCGTGTATTCCGTCATGGACATCGCGCCGCCCCCGCCCGTGCAGCAGAAGTTCTCCGCGCGGTTCGGGACCATCTCCTGGAAGTTCTCGCAGACGAGCTGGAGCAGCTCGCGGGGCTCCTCGGTGAGACCGCAGCTCCGGGCGTTGTTGCACGAATCGTGGAAGGTGACGAGGTCGGGGTTCTTCGACTTGTCGACCTTGATCCGGCCCTCCTTGATGTACCGGAGCATGGTGTCGACGGAGCTCTCCATCTCGAAGGGGATGTCGAACTTCGCCCAGTTCGGGCCTTCACAACGCGTCGATCGGTATCCGTGACCGCACTCCGACATCACGAGACACTTGCCACGCAGCTCGATGGTCTTCTCGTAGACCCGGCGTGCCACGGCGCCCCCGAGGTCGTCGTCGCCGCTGAACAGGCCGAAGTTGGTCATGTCCCAGCCCTCGCTGGGCATGGTCCAGTTCGCCTTGGCGGCGTGGAAGACCTTCAGCGCATCGGCGATCGAGCGCGGGTCGTACTTCACCTCGCGCGGGTTGATCGTGTAGACGATGTCCGCGTCCATCTTGTCGACGGGAATGACCGCGGCGGGATCCCCCAGCTCCTCGGAGACCTCCTCGGACATCCACTCCAGGGTGTCCAGGTAGTCCTCCGGGAGGACGCCCATCTGGTTCCCGATCTCCCACTGGTCCTTGCTGACGGTCGCGACGCCCTCGGGCATGACGCCGACGGAAACGAGCAGCCCGCGCGCCATGCGGTTGAACGTAGCGAAGTCGACGCCCATCGGACAGTTCAGCGTGCAGCGCCGGCAGTTCGTGCACTTCCCGAAGACCGTGTCCTTGAGCTCTTCGAGCTCCTCGTCGGTCATCACCGTGCCGGCCTTCACCCACTTGGGGAAGACCTTGCCGGTCCAGTCGAAGTGCCGCTTGAAGAGCTTGCGGATCTTGTCGGCCTTGTAGGCCGGGGCGTACGTCGGGTCGCCGGGATTGGCGAGCACGTAGTGGCAGGAGTCGGTGCACAGACCGCAGTGCACGCAAGACACGAGCGACCCGACCATCTGCCGGTTGAGCTTCTTCTCGAACCGATCCAGGACCATCTGGGCCTTGTGGGACCGGGTCTCCGAGTTCTGTGAGATCATGCCGAGCCGCCCTCCATCGGATAGACGCCGCGGCGACCCAGGGACTTGCCCAGGTAGTAGCGGGTGAACGGGTAGTAGAGGTAGTGGGAGATCTTGCTGAAGGGCACGTACAGCAGGAAGAAGGTCTGCACCACGTAGTAGGCGATGAGCAGGGTGTTGCCTGCCGCTTGCAGGTCGGGCCGGCCGTAGGGCGCGGCCGAGGCGGCGAGCCCGAACCACACGGTCAGGAGGACGAGCGAGAAGTAGTCGTCCGGCGAGCTGATGGCGCGGAGGTACTTGCTGCCGACGCGCCGGATGATTCGCAGGATGCCGACGGCAAAGGCCCCCCAGATCAGGATCTGGAACGTGAGCACGACCCACCGGTGGTTCATGAGCCCCGCGAAGTCGGCGATGACGAACGACATCGTGATCGCCGCCACGACGCCGAGGTGGAACACCACGAACTGGAGGTAGAGGAACCAGTGCTTGCGGAAGCTCTCCATCCCCAGGGGGTTGGCCACGTTGAACCACGAGTAGAAGATGCTCGCGGTCGGCTTGACGCTTCCGGTGCCGGAAGGCGGCTGCCGCTCCTTGGCCGCCGGGAAGCGGAAGAACCACCGGAGCCGGAGGACGTAGACGAGGGTCATCACGCCGAGCGCGACGTAATGGATGATCTGGACCGTGTGCAGGCTCATGCCTCACCTCCTGCGAGCCGGCTGTCAAAGGCCGCGAGCTCACGATGGTCGAGTGTGCAGATACGCACGTCCTTCAGCGAGGTGTCGCCGGCTAGGTGCCGCTCGATCTCCTCGATCATGACCCGGGCGCAGTCGTCCAGCGGAATGCCGTAGAACCCGGCACCCATCGGCGGGAAGCCGAGGCTCTCGATGCCCGCCTCGTCCGCGGCCGCGAGCACGTTCTGCATCGTGCGCCGGAGCTTCCCTTCGACGTCCGCCTCGGAGAAGCGGGGGCCGACGGCGTGCAGGATGTGGCGAGCCTCGAGCTCGCCGGCCTTGGAGACGACGACGTCGCAGGTCTCGACGGGGCCGTGCTCCTTCAGCTCCGCCTGGATCGTCGGCCCCCCGCGCACGGTGATGGCGCTTCCGAATCCGGCGCCCAGCACCAGGTCGTGCTGGGCGTAGTGGACGAACGCATCGAGATCGAGCTTCGTCAGATCGTCCCGGACGATCCGAAGCGTGCCGCTCGCAGCCCGGCTTTCCTCGGCCATGCGCTGGTCTCCCGTCCTGGACTCGCGGTGTTGATGGTCGCGAGGGAGTGCTCCCCATCAATATATGGCGATTCGTATCTAGTGCCCTCATTCACTTCCGGGGCCGTCCCTGCCAGTCGATGCTGAGTCTCAGTTTCTGGGACCTGCGGGTGGAGCTCACGTCAGCTCGGTGCCACCAGGACGGGCATGCCCATCAGCGGCCAGATGAAGTAGATGAAGAGTGCGAGCACCCCCATGAGCAGCACACTTGCCGGGATGCCTACCTTGAAGAACTCCATGGAGGTGAACTGGCCGGACTCGTAGGCGATGGCGTTCGGGGCCGCGCCCACGAGGCAGAGGAACGGCATGCCTGCCGTGGCGAGGGACGCGTACAACACGACCTCGCCCGCGACGCCCAGGTAGGGCGCGAGCAGGAGCGCCACCGGGAGCGAGATCGCGATGGCGGCCACGTTCATGATGAAGTTGGTCATGATCAGGACGAAGAACGACACGCCGAGGACGAAGACGAGCCAGGGAGCGTCGTGGAAGATCACGAGCCAGTGCAGCGCGAGCCAGCGCGCGGCTCCCGTCTCCCAGAGGCAGAACCCGATGCTCATGGCTCCGCCGAAGAGGAGGATGATGTTCCACGGGATCTTCTCGAGGTCCTCGATCGACAGGATCCTGAAGACGAAGAAGAGGATCGTGGAGCTGAGGATCACCGCGCTCTTGTGGAGCTGGCCGAGGGCCGAGTCGGGAGGCGAGAGCGCGCGGATCGAGAGCAGCGCGATGACCATGAACACGATGAAGAGCGCGCCGAGCTCGGACCGTGTGATGGGGCCCAGGCGCTGGTACAGGTCCTTCGCCTTCTCGCGGAGCCCCGGGATCCGGTCCCGCTCCGGCTTGTAGACGATCATGAAATACACCCACAGCAGGATGGTCATCAACACGCCGACCGGCAGCATGTAGTAGCTGAGCTCGAAGAACCCGATCTCCTTGTCGGCGATCGTTCGGAAGAAGCCGATGGCCACCGCGCCCCGGGCCGCGCCGAGCAGCGTGATGATGCTGCCCGCGCCGGCCACGTAGGCCATGCCCATGAAGAGCCCCTTGCCGAACTTCGAGATCCCGCCGTCTTCGTCGTAGAGGGCGTAGATCGCCATCAGGAGGGGAAAGAGCGTAGCCGCGACCGCGGTGTGCGCCATGACCAGGGTCAGCGCGGCGGTGAGCACGAAGGTGCCCAGGTAGACCATGCTCGTCCGCTCGCCGACGATGGCGAGCATGCGATAGGCGATCCGTCGGGTCAGCCCGGTCTTGGTGAAGACCAATCCGATCATGAGGGAGCCGAAGATGAACCACACGGAGGGGTCCAGGCAGTTCATGAAGGCGATCTTCGGATCGTCACGGATGAGGAACAGCGACTGAACGGTCACGATGAGGATGGACGTGACCCCGATGGGGACGACCTCGAACACCCACCAGACGGCGGCGAGCAGGAAGAGCCCGAGGCCCAGCTGGCCCTGCCGGGACAGCACGACCTCGTGCAGCTCGTGACCCGCGGCGTAGCCGGGGTCGGCGGCGCTGGGCCAGGCCGGGGAGAAGTAGACGGCGGCGAAGAGGCCGACTCCGAGGAGCAGGAAGAACAAGCGGGTCCAGTCGATCCGGCGCTCGTCCTTCGGAAGACGAACCACGGGCGCCCCAGGGCGCCAGGGGGCCGGGCCGTCAGCGTCCGTCATCGATCAGTTCCCTCGCTCTTCCTCAGAGGATGTCTTCGCCCCCCAGGACGACACGCGAAACCTCGTAGAATACGTCCACGGCGCTCACGACCCCGACGACCTTCCCGTCGGCGAGAACGGGAACGAGGCTCAGGTCGTGAACCACCATCGTTTCGATCAACTTGTCGATGTGGGCGTCCTGGGGAACGGTGACCTGAACGGGGGTCATCACCTCCGACACCGGCCGCTTGGCCCGCTCCCTGAATCCCTTCGCCAGCGCGGGGCGGGAGAGATCCATCATGTGCGGGTCCATCTGGATCGGGAAGAGGCGCTGTCGACCCTTCTGCTTTGCGCGGCGCGCGTGCCACGGACCCAGCCCGCGGAGGATGTCCGTCCGTCTGAGCATCCCCACCATGGACTCGTTCTCGTCGATGACGAGCAGCACCCAGGGGACGGAGAGCCGACCGCTGGACGCGACGATGTCGAAGCGCGGAGCGTCCAGGCGCATCATCGCGTCGCGGAGCGGCACGTCGGGCGCGACCCACGGGTACTCCTCGATCGGGATCATCAGGTCGGCAGCGCGGGTCTCCTCCATGCACCTGTCTCCTGCGCGGGCGGCCTCATCATAGAGGGGGGCTACCCTCACGCCAGAAGCTCCTTGATCCTGGCGACGAGCGTCGGGGGGTGGATGGGCTTGTCGATGAAGCCGTCCGGCTCGAGCCCTTGGAGGGACTCGCTGACGAGGGTCCCGAAGCCCAGCGAGAACTCGTCCTTGTACGAAGTGTTCGGGCGCTGCTCGCCGGTGCGCACGTCGACCCCCGTGATCATGGACGCGCCCGAGACGATGAGGACCGGGATGTTCCTGAGGCGCGGGTCCTCCTTCATCTGCTTGAAGACACCGACGCCGCTCGTCTCGGGCATCATCAGGTCGAGGAGCACCAGGCTCGGTGGGGTCTCGCTCATGATCCGCAGGGCCTCGGCGCCGCTCCGGGCCACGTGGTAGTCGTAGCCGTAGTGCTGGAGGATCTGCGAGACGTAGACGACGTTGGCCTCGCTGTCGTCGACGATCAGGATCCTCCCCGCGGCGGGCACGGTCTCTTCCCGCTCCGGGTCGCTGTCGACGTGGTGTCCATCTTGAATCATGTGCGTTTCCGGTGTCAGACGACCTTGGGCTTGTGCTTCCTGACGTCGAGCGCCACCTTGAGGAGTCCGGTGAGGATCAGGATCCCCACGGCGTAGATCCCGAGCGAGATCGTGAGCTCGGAAGCGCTGGGGGCGTACTCCGTGAACTCGTGGAAGGGATTGGGCACGAAGCCCACGACGACCATCGACATCCCCTTCTCGATCCAGATCGAGACGACCACCGCCACGCAGGCCAGGGCCAGCAGGGTCTCGTTCGTCCTGAGCTTCGGCACGAGGAGCAGGACCAGCGAGAACAGCCCGATGATCCCGGAGGCCCACATCCAGATCCAGAGCGTCGACTGGCCTCCCACGCCGAAGTACATGTACTTCAGGTGCTCCAGGTGCTCGGGGATGTCGCTGTAGCCGACCGTGAAGAGTTCGAGCAGGATGAAGAAGAGGTTGATGGACATCGCGTAGGCCACGATCACCCCGAGCTTCTTCAGGGCTTCCCGGCCGACGTCGTAGCCCGTGAACCGGCGAACGAGCAGGCAGATGAGGATCAGGAGGGCGGGACCCGCGGCGAAGGCCGTGGCGAGGAACCGGGGGGCCAGGATCGCCGTCATCCAGAAGGGTCGTGCCGCGAGGCCCGAGTAGAGGAACGCCGTCACGGTGTGGATGCTGACGGCCCACGGGATCGAGAGGATGATGAGCGGCTTGATCCAGCGCGGCGGAGCCACCTTCCTCTGCTCGGCGCTGAACGTCACGCGGCTGATGACCACGTTGAGGACGAGGTAGCCCATCATCACGACCATGTCCCAGAACATCAGGGAGTTCAGCGTCGGGTGCAGCGCGATGTTGAGGACGCGGGTGGGGTAGCCCATGTCCACGAAGATGAAGAGCATGCACATGCACACGGCGGCGATCGCCAGGAACTCGCCCAGGACCGTCAGCTTGCCGAACGCCTTGTAGTCGTGGAGGTAGTAGGGCAGGACCACCATCACCGCCGAGGCCGCCACCCCCACGAGGAAGGTGAACTGCGCGATGTAGAACCCCCACGGGACGTCTCGCGAGAGTCCCGTGACGGTCAGCCCCTCCTGGAACTGGCGCAGGTAGACGAGCGTGCCTGCTCCGATCACGGCGAGCAGGACGACGATCCAGATCCAGTATCTTCGCGTTCCGCCGAGCGCCTTCTCGATCATGATGTGTCCCTTACACGAGGTAGAAGACGCGAGGCCGGGTCCCGAGCTCCGGCTTCCGCAGGACCGTGAACCGCTCGGCCAGGGTCTTCCGCAGCTCCGACTCGGGGTCGGAGATGTCACCCCAGATCAGCGCCTTCTCCGGGCAGACCGCGACGCATTCCGGCGTCCAGGTGCCGTCTGCCGAGTCCCGAGCCTTCTCCGAGCAGAAGTTGCACTTCTCCACGACGCCCTTGGACCGAGTGGGGAAGTCGTCGTCGACCTCCTCGATGTGGGGCCGCGGGTCCTTCCAGTTGAAGCTGCGTGACCCGTAGGGGCAACCGACGATGCAGTACCGGCAGCCGATGCACCGGTGCATGTCCATCATCACGATGCCGTCGTCCCGCTTCCACGTCGCCTGCGTGGGGCAGACACGGACGCACGGCGGGTTCTCGCAGTGGTTGCAGAGCACGAGCACGTCCTGGCCGCGCAGATCGTCGGACAGGTACTTGGGATCCCGGCCCGGGAACGTGTGCTCGTAGGGCTCCGTCCAGATCCACTTCACCTCTTCCTTGGGATCCTCGATCTTCGTCGGCACGTTGTGGATCCGGTGGCACGCCGCGGCGCAGGGCGGGCTTCCGTCGATCTTCCCGCACGTCTCAGCGCACTTCCTCGTGTCGACGACCATGGCCCAGCGCGGTCCCGTCCCCTGTTCGTCTTCGATCTCGCTCGCCAACGCGCGTACGAGCGGGATCCCGCAGCCGATGCCGAGCACGGCCGCGCCCGTGGTCTGGAGGAAGACCCGCCGGCTCGTCTCACCGCTCATGTCCAGCTCCCTCCGGCAGGTTGTGGCAGTCCCAGCAGTCGGGGTCGACGCCGGCGTAGTCGTGGCACTTCGTGCAGAATCCCTCCCGGTCCGCGTGGCAGTCGAGACAGGTCCGCGTGAGGCTCATCTCCCGTCCGGAGACCTCGTCGCGTCGGACGCCGTCCCGGACGACCCGATTCCGCCACTCGTCGAGCAGGTCCATGTGGGAGATCCGCATCGTCTCCGTGTCTCGGACGCAGGACTCCGCGTCCGTTCCGACCACGAGATCCGGAGGACGGCCGGGCCCGCCCTGCGCCGCGCCGTACCAGACCGGGAAGAGCACCAGGACGAGGAAGAGCGCGATACCGGCGAGGATCTTGCCCTTGTCATACATCGGCAGCCTCCTCTCCCTCTTCCGCGAAACCGGGCAGTGGCTCGGCGCGGAGGTTCAGCGTGCGCTTCTTCTCGCCCTTCATGACCAAGGCGTTTCCCACGAACTCGTGGATGCCCGCGACCCGCACCTCGGGAATCCAGTACTCCATGAGCACGGTGAGCACGGCCTTGTCGATCGCGCAGATGCAGGCGAGCGTGTTCACGTCGAACTCGTCGTGGACGCTCTTCACCGCGTTGGCGCGGGGGAACCCGCCGCGCAGGCGGGCCTCCATGTTCTCGTCCGACCCGATTCCGGAGCCGCCCGCGCAGCAGAAGGTCTGCTCGCGGATCGTGTTCTCCGGCATCTCGTGGAAGTGGTTCAGGACGTTCTGCATGACGTAGCGAGGTTCGTCGAAGAGCCCCATCGCGCGCGCCGGGTTGCAGGAGTCGTGGAACGTGACCCGGAAGTCGTCGTTCCGACTGACGTCCAGGTTCAGGGCTCCGTGCCGGATGAGGTCCGCCGTGAACTCGCAGATGTGCACGGTCTTCGTGGAGCGGGCATTGTCGAACACGGTGCCGGTGACCGGGGACTTCGGCACCTCGAGGAAGTCGGCGGGCCCGTTCATCGTGTCCATGTACTGGTGGAGGACCCGCCACATGTGGCCGCACTCCGCGCCCAGGATCCACTTGACCTTCAGCCGTTTGGCGTCCTGGTAGAGCTTGGCGTTCAGCCTCTTCATTTCGTCGTGCTCGAAGAAGAGACCGAAGTTCCCACCCTCGGTGGCGAAGGGGCTGAACGTGTAGTCGAGCCCGATCTCGTGGAAGAGGGCGAGATACCCGAGGAACGTGAAGTAGTGGGGCTCGGCGAAGTAGTCCGCGGAGGGCACCACGATCATGACCTCGGCGCCGCGCTTGTCGATCGGGGCCTCGACCTTGATGCCGGTGATCTCCGCGAGGTCGTCGACCGCGAACTCGATGTTGTCCTTGAACGTGTTCGGTCGCACGCCCAGGTGGTTCCCGGTCATGTAGCAGTTCGAAACCGGCTCGACGATCCACCCGATGTTGATCCCGACGAGGTTCAGGAGCTCGCGCCCCATCATCGTGATCTCGGCGGTGTCGATGCCGTAGGGGCAGAAGACCGAGCACCGCCGGCACTCCGTGCACTGGTAGAAGTAGTAGAACCACTCCTTCAGCACGTCGACCGTCAGATCGCGCGCTCCCGCCAGCCGCCCCAGCCGCCCGGCCTTCGTGAAGTACCGCCGGTAGACGCTCCGGATCAGTTCGGCCCGCAGCACGGGCATGTTCTTCGGATCGCCCGAACCCAGGTAGAAGTGGCACTTGTCGGCGCAGGCACCGCAACGGACGCAGATGTCCATGAAGAGCCCGAAGGAGCGGAAGCGCTCCAAGCGGTCCTTCATCCCCGCGAGGATGATCTCCTTCCAGTTCTCCGGCAGGCCCCAGTCCTCGTCATCCGGATGCCACTTGTGGGGGTGGGGGAGCTTCAGGAGCTCCTGGTGCTTCAGCGGCGCCGCGTAGCACCAGTTCCCCGGCCGCATGTCGACCGGAACGTCCATCCAGTCCTTGCCGTCGTACTCGTAGCGAACGGCCGACATGTCCTCGGGCTTGGGAAGCGTGTACTTGGCCATGTCAGTCCCTCTCGAGCTCGTAGCCGGCGTCCTCGATCTCCTTGGCGAACTCCTTCTCCCAGTCCTCGAATCGGTGGTACGCCACGGGCCGGTTCCACGGGTTGATGTGACGCACCATGCGGTTGTTGTTCGCGAGGTTCCGCGTCGGACTCAGGAAGACGCCGCCCGCGTGCATCAGCTTGGAGAACGGGAAGTACGCGAGGAGCGTGCAGACGAGGAAGAGGTGGACGTAGGCCTGGGCGCCGATCCCTGCCGGCACGGAGAGGCGGAGCGTGAGCAGGTTGGCGCCGAGCTCCTTCACGCCGACGACGTCCGTCTTGGCGAAGTAGCGGACGACGATGCCGGAGATCACCACGCCGAGGAGCAGCAGCAGGGGAAAGTAGTCGGAGACGAGCGAGATGGCGCGGACCTGGGAGTTCGTGAATCTCCGGAGCAGGAGGATGCCGAGAGCCAGGACGACGAGGACGTCCGTGATGTAGAGCGCGGGCACCGACACCTGGAAGAAGGCGTCCAGATTCCCGAGGGTCAGGAGCCACCCGGGCACGGGGTCGAGGAAGAAGCGCAGGTGCCGGATCAGGATGACGAGGAAGGTCCAGTGAAAGATCAGGGAGACGATCCAGAGCGACTTGTCGCCGCCGAACACGAGGCGCGGCCCACGGCCCTTCTCGGTTCTCATCTCGGCCTTCGTGTTCTGGAACAGGGAGCGGAAGAGGAGGACCTCGAGGGCCATGCGCCCCACGACCTGCAGGCCCGTGGCCGGGTTGTCGAACCGGGCCTGCCGAATCCAGGGCAGCGACTTCTGCTGGCCGGAAGTCGTGGGGATGCGGAACGGGACGGGGGCCCGCGCCCACTTCACGATCTTCCAGGTGAAGCCGACGAGGAACACGAGGAAGGCGGCGTAGGGCAGGACCACGCCGAAGACGACCTCGCCACCCGCTTCCGATCCGATCCAGGCGATCGCGACGAGCAGCAGGACGAAGACGAGCGAGACCAGGGCTTTCATGGAGTAGCACCTCGCGTCCGCCCGTCCTGCGGGGGGGCGGCCTCCCCGGGGGGCGGCGAGTCGGGAAAGGACAGGCCCGCCCGCTCGATCAGCCGGCGTGTGAGGCCCCGCGCCTCGTTCGACCGGACCTTCATCAGCCGTTCACGGCAGCCCATGTAGGTGTCGAAGGCGACGAGGGCGGCCTCGTCGACCCGGTGCTCGAAGTCCGCCAGATCCGACGAGAACTTCCCCTTCCGGATCTCCGCCTTGAACGCGCGGCGCACGGCCCCCTTCAGCTCGAAGACGAACGCCACGGCCTCGGACGGGGCGAAGCTCTGCACGGCGCGCAGTCGAATGGAGGTGTCCAGCAGCATCGCCAACTCGTCGCGATCGGCCCCCCGGAGCAGGGCGTCGTACAACGCCTCCGTCGCCTCCGCGAGCGTGCCGCCGATCGGGTTCGCGAACCGGTTGCTGCCCTTCTTCAAGAGGTTCCACATGCCCGAGGGGTAGGTCTCGGCGGCCTTGTGGAACCAGTCTTCGACGATCGCACGGCGGCGTTCGACCAGGAGGCGCTCGAAGCTCACGCGCATTCCCCTCCCAGGGCGGCGACGGCCCGCCGTGCGAAGTAGAGGTGTGTCGCCCGGGCGAGGGCCGCAGGTTCCGTTCCGTCCGGCTCGATGGACAGCGGCAGTCCTTCGCGCTCGATCGCCCGGCACGTCGCGGGGCCGATCCCCCCAAGGATCATCCCCCTCTGCTTCACCTCCTCGAGCAGCCCGTTCTCGCGCGCGGATCGGACCGTGGACTCGCTCGAGAAGAGGACGACGTCGGCTTCCGGAACCGCTTCCACGCGCGGGAAGCGCAGGGTGTAGAGATCGACGCGAACGACCTCGCTCGCGTGTGGCGTGAGGGTCTTCCGGACGTGATCCGGCGCGACGGCGGAGGCCGGGATGAGGATGCGCGCTCCCGCCAGGCCCAGGTTGATCAGGGACCGGCTCAGGGCGGCGCGCGTCGGTTCGGCGGGAATGAGGTCGGGCTCGATTCCGCGGGCCCTGAGCTTGGCCACCGTCGGCCCTCCGATGGCGGCCACCTTGGGCAGCCACCGGGCGTCGAAGCCCCACTTCGCGAGCAGCCCGAAGAGGTAATCCACGGACTTCTTCGAGGTGAAGAGGACCCACTCGAACGGCCGGGACAGCAGGGCCCCCTCCTCCACGGGGAGGGGCACGGGCTCGATCAGGGGCTCCAGCACGCAGACCGCTCCGAGCTCCTCGAGGGCCTCCCGTTGCGTCTCGCCCGTCTCTTCCTCGGCGGGCAGCCAGACGCGCACGCCGTGGAGGGGGAGGTGGTCCGGTCGGCGGTACTGGGCGCCCACCAGGACCACGGCGGGCGTTCCCACCTCCTCGCGGTCGGCGATGTCCGCGATCGTCGCGATCGTGCCGAACACGGCCCGGGCCGCGGGCGACCCGAGCTGTTCCACGACCGACACGGCGGTGGAGGGAGGGTAGCCGGCTTCGAGGAGGTCCCGCATCCGCGTGCCCAGGACCTTCCGGCTCATGTACAGCGCGATGGCCGGCGCGGAGCCCTCGCGGAGGGGGAAGGGGTTCTTCCCGCCCCCGGCGAGGCGTCCCGTGGACAGGATCAGCTCGGAGGCGACCTCCCGGGCGGTGAGCGGCTGACCGATGAACGCGGCCGCGCCGCTCGCGGCACCCACCCCCGGGAGCACGCGGTAGGTCAGCCGCTCCTCGAAGAGCGTGGAGGTCTCCTCCTCGAGCCTCCCGAAGACGCTCGGGTTCCCGCCCTTCAGACGGACCACCCTGCGGCCCTGGAGGACCTCGGCCAGCATGCGCGCGTTGATCTGAGGCTGCGTCGCCGAGGCCTTCCCGCACCGTTTCCCGACCGGGACGATGACGGCGGACGGCCCCGCGAATCCAAGCACCTCTTCGCCGCAGAGGCAGTCGGCCAGCACGACGTCGGCCTGGGCGAGGGCGCGCGTCGCGGCGACCGTCAGCGTGCCGACGCCGCCCGGGCCGGCGCCCGCGAAGACCACCGGGGGCAGGTAGAAGCGGCGCAGCTCGCGGAGGACGGCGTCTTCCTCCCGGAAGAGGAGGCCTAGTCCGGCCGCCCGGGAGTGTCCGGGGAAGGCCAGGGGGGCGAGGCCGTCCCGCGCCTGACGCGGGAGGTCGGCGGCGGGGATCACCGCGGCCCGCGCCCGGCCCGACCGCACGTCGTCCGCACGCTCGGTGAGGGGCAGGTCCAGACCCGGGAAGTCCCGGGAGAGGACGTCCGCCGCGCGACCGAGGGCGTCCCGCCGGCGTCGGAGCTGCGGGCGGACCTCAACCACGGGACGCTCCGCTCTCGAGGAGGACCGCGTCGGCAAGCGCCACGAGCTTCTCCCGATCCGTGCCGGCGTGACGGAAGTGCGAGAGGTCGACGACCTCCGCGCCCGTCGCCTCGGCGACCGTCGGATCGACGTTTCGGGGCACTCCCAGGTCGATGAACACGGGCGTGGACTCCATGCCTTCCAGGTGCTCGATGCGAATGACGGGCCTCGCGGCGCCGAGCACGGCGATCACCTGGTCGAACGCACCGAGCCGCCCGAGTGCGTCCTCCAAGGAGAGGTGCTCGCAGGCCGGTTCGGTCGGGATCCGGTCCGGCGACCGGTTGCCCCACGAGAGCCGGAGCTCCGAGAGCGCCGCGAGCCGGCCGGCCACCTCCCGTCCCAGGCCCCCGGCGCCGAGGACCAGCACCCTGGGACCAACGAGGGGGATCCTCCTGGAAACCTCCTCGGCGACCAGGTCGGGGAGGTCTCGCGTCTCCACCCCGTTTCCGCCTTGGACCTCCTGCCGGGCCCGGATGCGCCGTCCGAGCGTGAGCACGCGGTCGTGGAGGTTCTGCAGGTGGACGCCGGCCACCTCCTCCTCGAACGCGTTTCGGAAGGCGTCCCTGAACTGCCCCGTGATCTGGGACTCGCAGGCGACCTCGGAGAAGTGGCCGGCCACGACGTTCGCGGCGTGCGTGACCACGTCGTCGCCGGTCTTGACGTAGACCCCCGCTTCGAGAGGCGTCAGCCCGAGGATCTGCCGGATCGCCTGCTCGAGTCCCTCGCCGCGGCGGGTCCAGGCATAGACCTCGAGCCGGTTGCACGTGGCGAGGAGGACGAACTCCTCCAGCGCCGCGAGGTGACGCAGCATGGCGACCAGCTCTCGCCGGCGTGGGGCGTCGGGCCGTACGCGCTCGAACTCCTCGAGACCCAGCGTCCGCCGGTCGACGCCCAGGAGGAACAGCTCCCGCTCCCCTCCCAGCAGCTCCTGGAGCCGGATGCGCATGAACCTCGCCTGCCGGCACGACGCCCCTTCGG
>JAUXCH010000164.1 GCA_030618975.1 Planctomycetia bacterium | reverse complement strand
TACCGGGCGATGGCGTACCGGTCTCCCTTCGATACGAGGACCGCGGACCCGGCGCCGACCCCGGGCGCCTCGAAGATGCCGCGGCCGTCCGTGAGGCCCCGGGCGCGAATCCGGTCGCCGTCCGCGATGGTCACGTACGCCTCCCGCACGGGTTCGCCGGACGGGTCGGTCACGTAGACCCGGACCTTCTCGCCGATCCGCTGGAGGACGACCTTCAGGTCCGTCTTCACCACGAGGGTCTTGGCCTCGTGGTCGCCGGCCTTGACGACGACGAGCCAGGCCCCCGGCTTGCCGGCGTCCACCGGCAGGGCAACGCGGCCCTCGTGCCCCATGTGGTCCTTCGCATCGTCGAACGACGCGGTCCACTCGTGCGCCGGCGCGATGCCGGAGAGGTCCACGTCGTGGAGTCCCTCCAGGCGCTTGCGGACCGCGAAGAGGACCTGCAGGTCCACGGGGTAGGCCTTGAAGGAGGCCTCGGCGACGTTGCGGTACCGAACGGGCACCTCGGCGCCGCCCTCGAGCGGCAGCACGAGGGTCTCGTCCAGGTCGAGGCGTTCCTCCGTGAGGAAGGCGTACGCCTCGCGCGCGTCCTCGATGTCCGAGGCCTGTCGGTAGTACCGGATCGCCTTGTCCAGGTTGCCCTGCACGTGTTCGAGTCGGGCGAGGACGTACCGGGCCCGGGACAGGAACTCGCTGTACTCCTTGCGGCCTCCCGGCCCGGGGAACCGGCGCTCGGTCAGCGGCTTCGCGGCGGCACGCACCGCGGCCGCGCGCTCCTGCGTGGGAGCCCGCTCGAAGGTGCTGAACCGGCTCTCGGCCAGGAAGTACAGGGCGTCGTCCTCGCGTCGGCTGCCGGGGAAGCGCTCGAGGAAGGCCTCCGCCGAGGTGGCGGCCCCCTCGGCGTCGCCGGCGCGGCGCTGGGCGTCGATCAGGGCGTAGTTGGCCGGGTCCGCGATGGGCGTCTCGGCGAAGTGGGCCGTGAAGGCCCACAGGGCGTCGAGGGTCTCCGCGTCCATCGGCCGCCCCGCCTGGCCCTCGCGGCCCTTGGGACGGGGCAGCTCGCGGTAGCGCTGGGCCGCGCGGAACGCGGCGTCCGCGGTCGCGTTCGAGATCGGGTAGGCCCGGAGCGCGAGGTCCAGGGCGTCCAGACCGTCGATCTCCCGCCCGCGCCTCGTCAGCGTCTGCATCCAGTCGACCTGGAGGCCGAAGCCGCGGGCCACGAGGTCGCGGTAGAGCCCCGCAGCCATCTCGTACTCGCCGAGCGTGTGGTAGGCGAAGGCGATCGCCCGTGCGGTGCGCCAGTCGCCGGGGATGCGCGACGGGTTGCGGCGCACGAGCGCCTCGCGCGCGCGGACGATTCCCTCGGCGTCGTCCGCCTCGACGGCGATCCGCAGCAGGAACGACTCGATGTCCTCCACGACCGGATCGCGCAGGGGTTGCTCGGCGAGCAGCGCCTTGAAGATCGGGGCGGCCTCCGCGTACTTCGCCTCGGCGAAGAGCGCGCGGGCACGCGCGTAGAACTCGTCGGGCGTCGGCGTGCGCTCGCCCTCGACGTCGCGGACGCGCTCCGCGAGCACCTCGAGGCGATACCCAGCGGCCCGGCCGTGCACCTCGGGCAGGTACATCGCGTGGGCCGTGGTGCCCAGGCAAGTGAAGCGGCCCCAGTGCGTGGCCTGCAGGACGTACTGGAAGATCGTCGTGCCCTTCGCCAGCTTCGTGCAGAAGAAGACCTGGCGGTCGTCCCGCCGCTCCTGCCAGTCGAACGGTCCCGCCGCCGTGTCCTCGAGCACGTCGAAGCCCGCGGGCAGCGGGTCCTCGATCAGCACGAACTCGAGGTCACGCTCGGTCTGCACCTCGACCCGCACGAGCACGCGGTCGCCGGTGTTCACGGCCGCGAGCCTCCGGGCCTCGATCTTCGGACGCGCCGCGGGGCGCAGGATCTCGTAGCCGGGCTTCGCGGACGCGGGCTGCCCCGCGACCGGCGCCTCCTCGGGACGGAGGTAGCGACGCTCGATCGCGAGTCCGTGCGACGCGCCGGGGAGGTCCTCGCTCGCGACGACGCACTCGAGCCGCGCCGCCCAGCGCAGACGCCCCTGTCCGTTCAGCCGGAAGCCGAGCCGGTGGCGGCCGGCGTCCAGGTCGGCCCCCTCCTCCACGAGGAACCGGCGGTCCTTCGCCGCGATGCCGTCGGGGCCGACGGCGACCGTGCGCACCACCACGCCGTCCAGCAAGACGTCGAGCGTGCCGCCGAAGGCCTGCGCGCCGTGTCGCGTGACCCACGCGGAAGCCGCGCCGACGAATGCCGCCGTGTCCTTCGTGGTCCCGAAGCCGCCCTTCACCCGGTGGGCGAGGAGCCACTCGAGACCACGCTCCGCCTGATCCGTGCCGCGTCCGACGAGGAGCAGGGCCTGGACGGCCAGCCCGGTCGCCTCGCGGTCGCTGCCCGTGAAGCAGTCGCCTTGCTCGCCCTTCCAGTGGACGGAGCCGTCCGCCTCGACCTTGCGCTCGAGGATCAGACCGGCCAGCTCGTCGGCGTCGTAGCCGCGGTCGAGCCCGTGGGCGGCCATGGCCATCCAGGCGAGCCCGGCCACGGAGAGGTCGTCGCGGCGGCGACGGAAGGTCGTGCCGTACGCGTCGTCCTGCCTCCGGCCCACGGAGGCCAGCGCGAGGTGGGCGAGGGCCCGTTCGTCCTCGCGACCGGCGCTCACGAGCTTCGCGAGCGCGTTCGCCGCGTTTTCGATCGCGCGGTCGAGGTCCTGCACGCCGGCCCGGCGCGCGCCGGACATCCCGAGCAGCGCGTAGGCCGTCATCGACAGGCTGCCCTGGTTCCCGCGGAACCAGCCGAACGAGCCGTCCGGGTTCTGGACGCTCCTGAGGCGCAAGGCCGCCGCCCGGACCGACTCGTCGAGACGCTTCAGCCGCGAGGCCGCCGGGCTCCCCGCCGCGAGCAGCGCGCGCCGGGCGTCGAGCGCGGGCAGGAAGCGGTGCACGGTCTGCTCGACGCAGCCGTACGGGAAGAGGTCCAGGTAGAGCAGCGCGTCGAGCAGCGCGGCGTCGAGCCCGGGATAGAGGACGACGGCCAGCCGGGAGGCTCCGGGCACCGCGCCCGCGGGAACCTCGAGGAAGGTCTCCTGCAAGGCGCCCCGCGCGGTCTCCGAGACGCCCGTTCGCCCCTCGACGGCCTTCAGGCCGCGCGGAAGCGTCGGAAAGCGCGCCTCGGCGGCGTCGGAAACCGTGCCGGACACCGCCCGTGCTTCGATGCGGACCCGGCCGGGACGCGAGACGTCCAGGTCCAGGTTCGTGATCACGTGATCGCCGGCGCCGAGGCGGTAGCTCGCGCCTTCCCCGGCCCCGACCTCGTCGCTGCTCGGATCGCGCGAGGTGGCGCGGATCGCGGCGCCTTCGACGGTCACGTCCTCGCGGACCTCGAGCGGCCCGTCGCTCTCGTTGTGGATCGCCAGGGGCACGGTCACGACGTCGCCCTGCACGAGGAAGCGCGGCGTGTCCACGCGCACGATCAGGTCGCGCCGGGCCGACACCCGCCCGCGTCCCTCGCCGACGAGCGCCGCCCGGGAGACGCCGCGGACGACGGCGCGCCACGTGGTGAGGTTGTCGGGCAGCTTGACCCGTACCGTCGCGCGGCCGTCCTCGCCGGTCACGAGGCGGGGCTGCCAGTGCGCCACGTCCTCGAAGCGCTTGCGGACCTCGAGCAGGAACCCCGCGTCGAGACCGAACCCGGCCTGGTGCCGATCGCGCTGCTCCTTGTCGACGCGGATCCGGTTCGAGAGCGCGGCGAGCTTGTTCTGGCTCATGGCGCG
Organism: Planctomycetia bacterium; assembly: GCA_030618975.1. GTDB lineage: Bacteria > Planctomycetota > PLA2 > PLA2 > JAEUHO01 > JAUXCH01. The sequence continues at coordinate 4,839 of JAUXCH010000164.1, read as the reverse complement.
CTGCTCCCGTCGCCCACCTCCGCCCCGGGCACGCAGGTCCCGGCTTCCGCCTCGGCCTCCGAAGGCTCCGCCGGCACCGCCGCCGAGGCCGATGAGGCCGTTGCTGGACGGCCCCTCGAAAGGTGCGTCCGCGATCCCCTCCGCGCCGAGGGCGTCCGCAAAGGCGTCGCCCTTCTTGTCCGCGGCCTTCGACTTCTCCGACAAGGCGGTCTCTGCCGTGAGCGCCGCGGTCCGCTTCAACTCTGCGAGCAGGCCGCGATCCACGCGCTCGAGCTTCTTGCGCGCCGACTCGCTCTCCCGCAGGCTGGCGAGGAAGACGCGGGCCTCGTAGAGACCGGGCGCGGTCTCGGCGGCACGCAGTGCCAGGCGGACGGCCGTGCGCACGTCGCCGCGCGCGATGGCCTCTTCGGCGTTTCGGAGCGCACTCTCGGCCATGGCCAGGCGCAGGTCGCCGCTCCGCGCGGCCTCGTCGGCCAGGAGATCCTGGTTGGTCTCGCGCGTGGTTCCGAAGGCCCGGAACCCGAGCGAGCTCGCGGTGAGGACCGCGTTCTTCCGACGGCGGTCGTAGAAGTACGGGCGGATGGACGGCGCGCGGTCCGGGGCGATCGCGTAGAGCGTCTCGTCGATCAAGGCGAGTCCGACCTCGGCGGCGACGGGACGGCCGCGCGCATCGCGGGTGAGGACCTCGACCTCGACCTCCTCGCCGGGGCTCGCCTCGGCCGGGAGCCGCACGTCCACCTGGAGCGTACGGAGCACGACGACCTCGGTCTCGGCCTCGAGCAGGCGGTTCCCGTGCGGAATCGCGACCTTGAAGAAGACGTTCGGCGCGTCCTCGGCGCGCACGGGAAGCCGAAGCAGCGTGCTCGCGCCCGTGACCTGGACGAAGACGTAGCGGAGGACGCGCTCCCCCTCGTACGTCACCAGCGCCTTCCCGCCCGTCACCGGAGAGCGGCGCAGCACCTCGGCGTCGTCGCCCTCGGTGTAGACCGACCGGGCGGCCACCAGGCGGGCGTCCTTGCTCTCGTCCTCGACCTCGCCCGCCGCCTCGACGTCGGTGAAGGCGGTGACGAGCGCGCCGCGCCCGTCGAGGGCCTTCCACCGGAGGCGCCAGCGCCCGGGGCCGGGAATGCGAAGCTTGATCTCGGTCGAGCCGTCGGCGTCCGTGGACACCGGGTAGGCGGCCTTCTCGACCTCCGTCTCCCGGACGATCACGGGCCGGCCTCGCAGCTTGCGGTCCACGACGGGTGGCGAGGTCGTCCGCCTCACCTCGAGGAGGAGCAGCGTGCCGCTGCGGGCCACGGGACGCTCGAGCGCGTTCACGGTGCGCACTTCGACCGTGATCTCCTGGCGCGGCCTGACGACGCGCTTGTCGGTCCTGACGACGGCCATGTGGTCGCGGCGCGTGACGGGAATCCGGCCCTCGTCGACGACCCACCGGCGCGTGACGTCCTCCACGGCGACGCGAACGACGTACTCGGCATCCTCGTCCTTCTCGGCGGTCTCGAACGCGATGACCGCTTCGCCGCCGTCGTCGGTCACGGCGCGGCCGCGCTGGACGAGCACGCCTCTCGGGCGGTCGGCCCGGCGCCGCTCGTCCTCCGGGCGATCGTCCGCCGCGAAGTACCAGCGGTAGTCCTCGGCGGAGGAGGGTTCGAACACACGCGGCACGCGGTAGACCTCGTACGACAGGGGCGCGTCCCGAACGGGACCGCCGAACGCGTAGGTCACGCGCACTCGCGCCTGGACCTGCTCCCCCGTCAGGTAGAGGGGGCGCAGCGGCTCGAGCTCCAGCGTGAACTCGGGCTTCTTGAACTCCTGCACCTCGAACTCGCCCGACCAGGTCCCTTCGCGCTCGACCTCGAGCTGGAGACGCCAGACACCGAGCGGAGCGGCCCCGTCGAGCGGGAACTCGCCCGCGAACGTGCCGAAGACCGAGGACTCCATCTTCCGCTGCAGGAGCGTCTGGCCCCGGGCGTCGAACACCGTGAACGTGGCCTTCTGCTTCGCGGGCGGGAGATAGGTTCCCCCGCGCGCCTTCAGGAAGATCGCGCGCCAGCTCACCTCCTGGCCGGGTCGGTAGACGGGGGCGTGCGCGTAGACGTACGCCTTGCTCTGGAACCCGGAGGCCACCTGCGGGCCGGACCCGATCTCGGTCGCCGCGGGGCCGCGCTCCGTGAGGACCAGGACGTGCTTCGGGTGGCTCTTCGCGTTCCCCTGCCAGACGCCGTCTTCCGCCGTCTTCCCGACCTCGCGGACCTTCTGGCCGTCGGCCACGAGGATCCGGGCGCCCGCGATCGGCCCCTGCGTCAAGCGATCGAAGGCCCACGCGAGCAGGTTCTTCCCGCGCGAGGTCTTGACCACGACCTCTGCGTCGCTGACCAGGAACAGGGCGGTGGCGGTCAGGTGCTCGTCCGCCGCGACGACCACGTAGGCGCCCGGCTGGTCGACGGGAACCGTGCGGTCCGCCTCGATCCGCGCGAAGGGCACGTAGGCGTCGCCCAGCTCCCACCGCGCCGTCCGGTCGGGCTTCACCACCTCCAGCTGGAGGTTCTCCACGCCCAGCACGGTGCCCTTGCGCCGAAAGTACTCCTCGAGGTCGAGCCGGTAGACGCGCACGTCGAGGGCCGGGATGTTGCGCGTCGCCACCCGGAGCACGGGCGGCTCCTGCGTGCCGACCACGCGCTCGAGCCGCAGCTCCAGGTCGTGGGCCTTGAGCCGCTCGAGCCGGCCCCGCGCCTCGCCGGCCTGTCCGGACTTCGGGTACTTCCGGGCGAGCGCCTCGTAGGCCTCGACGGCGGCGTCGAGTCGCGCGAGGTCCTCCTCGAGCGTCTGCGCGACGAGCAGGGCCGCCTGCGGGGCCTGGGGCGTCGTCGCGTAGCGCCCGCCGACCTGCCGCCAGAGAACGAGCGCGGCCTCGGTGTGCTTCTCCTTGCGGAGGACGCCGCCCGCGAGAAGCAGGGCTTCGGCCGCCCGCGCGTGGGTGGGATGCGCCTCGGCGAACGCCTTCCACGCCGCCACCGCGCCGTCGGCGTCCCCGGCCTCGAGCAGGGCGGCACCCTTGGCGAAGGCCGCGTCCAGGACGCGCTGCCGCACCGCCTGCCACCGGGGGTGGTTCGGGTGGGCCCCGAGGAACCGCTCCCAGGCGGCGATCGCCTCGTCGAAGCGCCCGGCCTTCGCCAGGTCCATGGCCTGACGGTCCCGAGCCTCCGGCGCCGCTTCGTCCCCGGGGAAACGCTCCACGAGCGCGCCCCACTCCGCCGCCGCCCGCTCGTAGAACCCGCGTCCCTCGTAGGCCTCGGCCAGCCGCTTCTGCGCGCCGGCGGCCCGTTCGCCGTCGCGGTGCTCGAGGATCGCGCGACGGATCCACGTGACGCCCTCCTCGAAGGCGACCTCGTCCTTCTTCGCCGCCGCCGCGTGCAGCCGCTCCTCGCCGAGGAGCAGCAGGATCTCCATCTGGAGCTTGCCGTCCGGGTACCGCGTCAGGGCCTCGCGGAGGTCCTTCCGGGCGTCGTCGGTGCGCTCGGCACGGAGCGCGGCCCGCCCGCGGCCCACCAGCCACCGCTCGCGCATCTCGGCCGAAGCGATCCGCTCGCCCCGCTCCACCTCCTCGAGCAGCCCGTTCCAGACCGCGACGGCCGCGACCGCGTTCTTCAGCTCCTCGAAGCTGAGCGCGATCCGCTCCCGAACGTGGACCACCCGCTCGGGGGCCACCCCGACCTCGAGCGCGTGGCGGTACGACGCCAGCGCGCGCTGGACGTTTCGCTTCTTCACCGTGCGTCCCAGGTCGTCCTGCACGTCGACGCCGTCGAAGTCCCGGTCGGCGAGCTCGAGGTGCAGGGCTCCGATCGCGGCGCGGGCCTCCGGCGCGGTCGCGGCCTCGACGCGCTCCCGGAGGCCCTGGGCCGCCTCCTTGGGCTGCTGCAGCGCGACGTAGGCGTCGGCCGCGGTGTGCTTCATGCGGCCCGTCCACGCCGAGGTCCCGTACTCGGCGAGGAAGGCGCTCGTCGAATCGAGGGCGCCGCGCGCGTCGCCGGCGTGCAGCCGGGCCCGCGCCTCGAGCACCCAGGCCTCCAGGGCCTCTTCCGTACCCGGATGCGCCTCGCGAAAGGCGCCCAGGCTCCCGACCGCCTTCTTCCAGTCGCGCGCCCTGAGCGGCTCCTGCGCCTCGCGGAGGGCGAGGCGCCGGGTCGTGCCTTCTTCCGCGGAGGCCCGCAGACCCAGGCACACGGCGACGACGAGAACGAGGGGCAGCGCGATCGTGCGGAACATGGGAGGCTCCTGGGCCCTGGGGGGGCGCCCACCGTACCGGCGCCGGATCGGCGTGGGCAGGGGTGAGGGGCACAAACGGCAGGGCGGTACCGCGGTTCGGCCGGGGCCCGCTTGGACACGGGCCCGGGGAGGTGGTTCCATCGCCCCGAGAGCACGCCGCCCCGCCCGGATCCAGCCCCCCTCCGCTTGGCGCTCGCGCCCCCGCGCGCGCTGTGGAACCTGTTCCTCGCGGCCGTGGTGCTGCGCCTCCTCCTGCTGGGGTACTGGTCCCTGTGGCTGGACGAGGGGGCGACCTGGGCCGCCGCCACCGCGCCGACCTGGAAGGACACCGTCTTCGCCGAGTCGAACCACCCGCCGCTCTGGTGGATCGTCACCCGGGCGTGGACCTCGCTCTTCGGGACGAGCGAGGCGGCACTCCGGGCCCCCGCTGTTATTGCCACAAAATCAACCGGAAAGGTTTCCGATGCACTGGCTATTTGCGTAATGCGGTTATTATGCATACTTACTTTGTCTATAGCGCAGTGCTCTATAATCTTAACCCCACGCTGTAATAAATCCTGTTTAAGTGAT
>JAUXCH010000456.1 GCA_030618975.1 Planctomycetia bacterium | reverse complement strand
TCCAGGTCACCGGCACGCCCCCCCCGCCCACCCGGACGGCGAGCGGCCCCGCGCGCCCGAACCGGAGCCGCGCGGCGTCCACGTCCCCCCGGAGCAGCTCCCGCAAGAACCCGGCGCCCGGCGCCTCCGGCTCCAGGGCCGCCCGACCCCGAGCCACCGTCTCCCGGATCACCCACCCGGTCCGGCCGGGCCGGACCCGGACGAGACCGTCGGGGCCGAGGTGCGCCCCCGCGAGGCGCAGGAAGCCCCGGTCCTCGTACCGGCACGGCCCGACCCAGCCGGCGGGACCGGCGGACAGCGCCACGGCCTCCAGGCGCCGCCCTCCGCCCCCGCCCAGCTCGAAGGCCATGGCGTGCGTCCGGACCCCCGAATCGGCCGGAGAGGTCCACACGAGCCCCAGGGCGACCGCCAGGGCGGGGGCGACGAGGCCCATCACCCGCGGGACGGCGCCGCGCAGGATCAGGTCGAGCAGCACGGCCACCAGGACGTACGCCGCGAGGAGGACCCCTTGGGACCTGCGCTGCCGGGGCCGGTCCGTCCACCGCGCCAGCCCCCGCGGAAGCGGCGGCGGGGGCGCACCCCGACGATCGAAGGCCGTGCCCACGGGAGTTCGCCGAGCGTCCAGCTCCAGGACTTCGCGGATGCCCGTCTCCGAGGCGGCCCGGACGACGACACCGAGCCCGAAGGGCCGTGCCCCCTCCATGCCCGGGATCCAGCTGCGACCGGCGACGCCCAGCTCCTGGCCGAGGGGAGCCGGCCACGCGCGTCCCGGCGCGGGGCCCACCAAGGCGCCCCCCCGCCTGGCATGGGTCGCCAGGGCGGCCGCGAGGCGCGCGGCGTTCCCGTCCCCCGCGGGCCACGCCGCGGGCAGCACGATCGAGGCGTCGTACACGTCGAGCGAGACCGCCGAGACGAGCCCGACCGCCTCGCTCCCCGGCAGGAACGTCCCGGGCCCCTCCCCGCGGCCCGCCAGGCCGCCACCGCCTCCGAAGACCAGGTAGAGGCGGGCCGCCTCGGGGTGGAGCCCGCGCGTGGCCTCCACGAGGAAGGGACCGGGCCCGGTCCCGAGCGCCGTCCCCTCCACCGCCACGGGCGCGCCGCGCTTCGGGCCGACGAGCTCCGGTGCCTCGGCTCGCTCCGCGAGGATCCGGTCGGGGGAACCACCGGCCCACACCGTGGGCGCGACCACCCGGTCCAGCGCGTCCGAGGCTCCACCGAGCAGCGCCCCCCCCGCGAGGGCGGTGAGCAGCACGGCCACCACCAGGCCGCCCCGCCGACGTCCCAGACCGGGCAGGACGAGACCGACGATCACGAGCACCCAGAAGCCCGGCGCCGGCACGGACCGGGTACCGGCGAGCGCGGGGGACTCCCACACCCCGTACGCGAGGAAGGGCAGGGCGGCGACGAGGAGCGCCAGGGGCCGTCCGGGCCCCGCGCCCGCGAGCGCCGGTCCGACGACGAACACGAAGAAACCCGTCAGGAGGACGGCCACGACGAGGAACTCGTCCGGCGTGGACGGTCCCGCTCCGACGTCGACGAGCCCCGCAGACGGCAGCGCGAGGAGGAGCAGCAGGCCCAGGAGGACCTGGACGGCCAGGTCCCCACTCACCGGGCTCGGACGAGCGGCGACCCCTCGCCCCGGAGACGGAACCGCACGTCGATGCGCCTGGAGCGCCGCGGCCCGAGGCGCGCGCGCTCGGTCTCCAGGCGCGCGCGCTTCGTCACGTACGAATCCTCGCCCATGACCCCGTCGAGGTCCCGGTCCGTCCTCCCCCACTCCACGACGGTGCCGTCGTGGAGGTGGAAGCGGACCTCACCCCGTCCCCGTCGATCGGGCGGCGCGGGAAAGGCGCTCACGTCGATCCGCTGCACGTAGAGCGTGCCGTTGAAGTCGCGGTACAGCCAATCGGCCACCCGCGCCGCGGCGAGTCCCTCGGCCACCTGCTCCGGCAGATCCTCCCACGCCTGGCCGTAGAGCTTCGGCGGCGACGCGCGTACGCCCACGATCTCGGGCAGCGGGGAGCGCGGACGCCGGAGGTAGTAGCGGAAGCTCTCCGGCTCCAACAGGCGTCCGTCCGTGGACACGAGGACCCACCCGGACCGCCCCCGGGAGTCCCGGGTCCTGAACCACGCGGCGGGCCGGCGTACGACCACGCGTACGTCGACGCGGTCCGGGTACCGGATCTCGACGCTCTCGACGGCCGAGACCAGGGGATGGCGGGCCACCGTCTCCCGGATCCTCGCTTCCGCGTCCGCGTCGAACACGGAGGTCGAGAACGAGACGCTCCTCAGCGACGCCCCGACGTCCGGTCCGAGCTCGGGGTGCAGTCCGACGTAGCGGAGGGACGCCGGCCCCAGCCGGTACCCCGCGAGCCGGAAGACGCGGGCCCGAGCCTGCCGGACCACGAGCCCGCCCAGGAGGACGAGCACCGCGAGGCCCAGTCCCCGGAGCAGCCAGCGTCCCAGCGGCGACGCGAAGTGGTCCGCGAGCCGTTCCCGGACCGTCGGAGGGGGGGCGGAGCGTGCCATGGGTGGGGTCCGGAAGGCGCAACGGGACCGGGGCGGCACCGGTTCGCCTCCTCTCCTGGGGGAATCGGCTGGTCGCGGCCCGTCCTTCACGCCCAGAAAGCAGGCTCCAGCTCCAGGCGCACCCCGTGGACGGCCCGCACCTCGCGGCGGACCACGCCGATGAGGGCCTCGACGTCGGCCGCGGTGGCGTCCCGGTCGTTCAGGATGAAGTTCGCGTGCCGCGTCGAGACGACGGCCCCGCCCACCCGCCGGCCCTTGAGTCCGGCCGACTCGATGAGCCGGCCCGCCGGCTCTCCGCCTCCGGGATTCCGGAAGGTGCAGCCGGCGCTCCGCTCGCCGAGGGGCTGCGTGCTGCGCTTGGCCGCCAGCGCGCGGCGGTAGAGCGACTCGGCCGCCGCCCGGTCTGCCGACCGGTCCCGACGGAACGTGGCGCCGGTCACGAGCAGCTCGCCGAAGTCGGACCACCGATACCCCACGTCCCCGTCCTCGACCTCGCGCCGGACGACGCGTCCCGTCTCGTCGATGCCCCGCACCTCGAGCAGGGCCTCCCCCGTCGTTCCGTGGTGCCCCCCGGCGTTCATGACGACCGCTCCCCCGACCGTGCCCGGGATGCCCGGGCAACCGGAGAGCACCGGGATGGACCACCGCGCGGCGTGCCTCACCAGGGCGCCGTACGACTGGCCGGCAGCGACGTCCACGCGGTCGTCGAGCACGCGCACCCCGCGCAGCCGACGCGTCACGAGAACGGCACCCTCCACGCCTCCGTCACCGACGATCACGTTCGTGCCGCCCCCGAGGAACCGCACGGGCACGCCGGCCACGTGGCAGAGGGCGAGGAGCCGGGCCGCCTCCGCCTCCGAGGCCGGTTCGAACAGGAACTCCGGCGCACCGCCCACCCCCATCGAGGTGCGACGGGCGAGGCCCTCGGCCCGCTCCCGCGCCTCAGGGAAGACGGTCGGCAAGACCACGCGCCACCTCGTCTACGTCTCCCGCGCCCATGGTGACGACCACGTCGCCGGCGCGTACCTGGGCCGCTGCGTGCAGGACGGTCGCTGCCAGGTCGGGCAGGGCGAGCGCCCGGCCGCCCACCTCACGGACGCGCCTCGCGAGGTCCTGGGAGCTCACACCGCGCCTGGCCTCCTCGCTGTCGCGCGCGAAGTAGATCGGCGGGATCCACACCTCGTCCGCCCCGGCCAGGGCCCGCGCGAACGCATCCAGGAGCCGGCGGGTCCGGCTGGCCTGGTGGGGCTGGAACACGACGACGAGCCGTCGCCCCCGGTACGCCTGCCTGAGAGCACCGAGCGTGGCCTCGACCTCCACCGGGTGGTGGGCGTAGTCGTCCAGGACCAGGATGCCCCCACGCCGAGCGATCACCTCCAGGCGGCGCCCCACGCCACCGAACGCGGCGAGGCCGTCGGCCGCCTCCTCGGCCGACAGGCCCGCCCCCATCGAGGTGACGGCGGCGGCCGCCGCGTTCAGCACGTTGTGACGCCCGACCAGCGGGGCCTCGAACGAACACGAACCCAAGCACGAACCCGAACCCGAACCCGAATCGGAACCCGCGAGGCGTTCTCCGCGATGCAGGCGGAATCGAGAGCCTCCGACTTCCTCGATCCGCCAGTCGGCCCCGGCCGAGAACCCGTAGGACGCCACGGGGGCAACCACCCTCGGATCCTCGCGAAAGATCTCCACGTACGGTTCGTACGCGAGCACGAGCCCGTCCGGCGGCACGAGCGCGGCGAAGGCTCCGAAGGCCTCCTCGATCTCGGCCAGGTCCCGGTAGTAGTCGAGGTGGTCCTCGTCGACGTTCGTGATCACGCCGATCCGCGGCCGGTACTGCAGGAACGACCGGTCGTACTCGCACGCCTCGGCCACGAAGTGCGAACCGCGACCCGAGCGAGCCCCCGTTCCGAACGCCTGCAGGTCGCCGCCCACCACGAACGACGGGTCGCGCCCCGCGTGGACCAACGCCGAGGCGACGAGCGCCGTGGTCGTGGTCTTCCCGTGCGTGCCGGCGATGCAGAGCGCGAACCGATCGGCCATCAGGGCACCGAGGAGATCGGCGTACTTCCAGACGGTGAGCCCGCGCCGCCTCGCCTCGACGAGTTGCGGGTGGGTCGCGGGAATGGCCGCCGACGCCACCACGAGGTCGACGTCGGGCGGCAGGCCGTCGCCGTCCTCGGCGTGGTCGACGTGGACGCCCAGTCCCTCCAGACGCCGCGTCCGCGGCGCGGGGCAGCGCTCGCTGCAAGTCGGAGGCCAAGCGGTCTTAGGAAGACAAAGTT
>JAUXCH010000223.1 GCA_030618975.1 Planctomycetia bacterium | reverse complement strand
GACCTCCTCCGACACGAAGGGCGGGAAGGCCTCCGCTTCCTCCTCCTCCTCGGGGTCCGGCAAGGCCGGCGCCGGAACCGACTCCAAGGCCTCGTGAGCCCCGCCCGGTCCCCGGAGACGAGCCGGCCCCCGAGCCCGCCCCCGTGCCCGTCCTGCGGGAAGCCCCTGCCCTCCGATGCGCCCCATCGACCGTTCTGCTCCGTTCGGTGCAAGATGGTGGACCTGGGCCGTTGGCTGAACGAGGAGTACAGGGTGGCCGGCGAGTCGGCGATCGCCTTCTGGGACGAGGGAGACGACGAGCTCGCGGCACCGTTCCCTGCACCCCCCGAGCAGGAGGAGTCGGGCGATGAGCACCACGCGTGAGATGTGGCACGCGGCCGGACGAGCCGCGCGCGATGACCGCAAACGCCTGCTCGCCCTGCAGGGCCTGCTCTGGAGCGGCCCCCTGCTCGTGCTGGGCAGCTTCCTCGCGCGCCTGCCCGACCCAGGGGGAACGGACGACCTCCGCCGACCGCTTCACTACGTTCTCGATCCCCTGCTGAGCGCGTGGCGCGCGGACCAGGATCTCGCACTGTTCGGCTACGTCGGACTCCAGGTCCTGCTCCTCGCGCTGCTCTGGGGACTTTTCGGCGGCGCCATCTACCGGCTCGCCGCCGTGGACCTCACCCGCCAGAGCCGCGAGCACGGACGCGAGGCCCTGGCCTTCGCCCGCCGCCACTGGCGCGGCTTCGTCGGCGCGCGGGTCGCACTCTGGCTGGGCATCCTCGTTCCGCTCGCCGGCGCCGTCCTCCTGGCCCTGGCGGGGCGGTTGCCCGGCTGGATCGGGGCCGTCCTCCTCGCCGTCGCGGTGGGGGGGACGATCCTGCTCGCCATCGCGGCCGTCGTCGTGGCGAGCGTCAACGGCGTCGCGGGCTTCCTCGCGGGACCCACGGTCGCCGCGGAGGACTCGGACGCCTTCGACGCGGTGAGCCGCACTTTCACCTACGCGTCGCACGGACTGCCCCGCCTCGTGGCGCTCAGGCTCCTCTTCGCCGGCGGCGTGCTGATCGGGACCGCGTGGCGCTTCCTCCGCATGCTGGCCGCCGGTGGTCTCGCGTGGTTCGCCTTGAGGACGGGCGCGGGGCCCGACGGCCTCGACCGTGCGCTCGCCATCCTGCGCGCCGCCGGACCGCCTCCCGACGCCGCCCGGTTGGGCGTCGCGTCCTACGACTACGTCGTCGCGTTCGCCCTCGCGCTCGGGGCGGGGAGCCTCGTCATCCTCTGGCTCGCCGACCTCGTGAGCCGCATCTGCTGCGCGCGCATGGGCGTGTACCTGGTCCGCCGCCACGAGGTGGACCGCGTCGCGCCCACCACGCTGCACACCCCGTCCCGCAGTCCGGGCCACCTGACCGCCGACGAGGCCGGCTTCATCGAGGTGGGGCGCGTCGAGGCGTCGTGACCGCGGGGGACCTTCGCGTTCCGTTGCTCGAGGTCTTCTCCTCCTTCCAGGGCGAGGGGCCGGCCGTCGGAGAACGTCAGGTCTTCGTGCGCCTCGCCGGCTGCGACCTGAGGTGCGCGTTCTGCGACACGCCGGAGTCGTTCCCCGCGCCGGGCGAGGCGCGGGTGCAGCGCGCGCCCGGCACGCCGGGGGACGACCTGGGCCCAAATCCGGTATCCGTGTCCGACCTCGCCGCGTGGGTGGTGGCCCTCGATGACCCGCGGGGCCTCCACCGGGCCGTGAGCGTCACGGGCGGCGAGCCGTTGCTCCACGTCAGCGCCGTCGGCGCCCTCGCCGACGCGTGGGGGAGAGAGGGGCTGTCCGTGCACCTGGAGACCGGCGGCCACCGTCCCGACGAGCTCGCCCGGGTGCTCGCGGGAATCGACCGGGTGACGCCGGACCTCAAGCTCGAGAGCGCGACCGGGCAGCCGACGCCCTGGGCGGCGCACGCCAGGACCTACCGCCTCCTCGAGCGGGCCGGCAAGGCGCTGGCGGTGAAGGTCGTGATCGCGGCCTCGACCCCGGCGGAGGAGATCGAACGCGCCGCCGCGTTTGCCGCCGAGCACCTGCCATCCGCCCCCCTCGTGCTCCAGCCCGTCAGCGAGGTCGCTGGGGCGGGAGGGCCGCGCGCACCCGGTCTCGCCGACCTGTTCCGCCTGCACGCCACCGCCTCCCGCCGCCACGCGGACGTCCGCGTCATTCCCCAGGTCCACCGGATGCTGGGGGCGAGGTAGGCCGTCCCACGATCTGGTACGGTCGTGCCTTCCCGTGAGGGTCGAGACATGCGCGGACTCCTGATCGCCTGCGGTTGGGCCGTTACCGTGGCGGCCGCCTTCCTCCTCGGCGAGTCGATGGGCCGTGGGGGTGGCGGCGCCTCCTCCCCGGCCCGCGACGAGGGCGTGGTCCGACCGCTCCGCGCGCCGCCCGCCGCCCTCGACGAGGGGCCCGTCCTGGCGCCCGGCGCCCCGAGGTCGGCGATCCCCGACCGGTCGAGGGAGACCCCGGGCCCGGTCGCGGGGTCGGATGCCGACCTCGCAACCGGCGAGACGCTCGAGCCTTTCACCCTGGAGGGCGTCACGGATCCCGACGTGGCGATGGCCCGCCTGATGCGCCACGTCGCCGCGCTGCTCGCGAAGGGCGAGGACGGACACCTCGATCTCCTGCTGTTCCTGGACGAGCACGTGGCCAACAGCGAGGCGCTGGAGCGCTTCTTCCACCGGGAGGAGGACGCCGTCCGCTACATCGTTCCCTGGGTCGAGTTCCTGGTGAACCGCAAGGGCCCGGTCCTGGACGTGGTCGAGTCCGTCTTCGAGACGATGGCCGAGCGCCCCGAGACCTTCGCGGAGATCGACAAGGACACGCTCGAGATCTTCACGGAGGGCGCCGCGGTCGTGTTGCCCGGCGCGGTCGACGAGGAGCGGCTCGCGAAGTTCCGCGGCTACGCGCGCGCGATCCTCGATACGCCCGAGGGCTCGCTTCCCGAGCCCGTGGAGAAGCAGCGCCGGCGCATCCAGCGGGCGCTGGCGCTCTGGAGCCCGCGGCTCACCCCGGAAGACGCGGTGGCGCGGCTGAAGTCGGGCGAGCTGAAGGGGCCCGAGGCCGTCCAGGCGCTCCGGCAACTCTCCCCCGAGCAACTCCAGGGACTCGACCTCGGGACGATCCTCGCGCCCGTCGTCGCCGGGGGGGACTACCGCGCGCTGCAGGCGATGCGCGACCTCCCCCTCCAGCCTCGCGACGTGGACCTCCTCGACGGCAAGATGCTCGAGGCCGCGGCGACCGGCAAGGTGCGGGACTGGACGGTGGTCCAGTACCTCTCGAGCACGAAACGCCACCGCTGGCCGCAGCAGCAGCCGTTCATCGAGGAGGGGCTGGGGCGTGGAGGGCAGCCTGCGGAGACCTGCGCGCGCGCCCTGGGGCGGTTCGGCGGCCACGTTCCGAAGGACTACGTGCGCTGGGTGCTCGAGAGACACGAGCTGTCCGAGAAGACCGTTCGGGTCCTCGAGAGGCTGCTCCGCGAGGACTAGCCCGCGGGGCGGGCCATGGGGCCGGGTTGGCGCCCGCCCCGCCTCCCACCTACCCTGCCCGCCCCTGCCGAAGGCCGACGAAACCATGCCGAAGGGCCGAAGAAACCGTGGACGCCGCAAGGCCCCCTCCCGGGGGTACGGGGACCGGACCGGGCGCAAGGGGCCCCGCAAGGCGCCCGAGCCCGAGCCGGACCTCCTCGACCGGGACCCGGAGGCGCAGCCGCCCGTCATCGCGATCGTCGGGCGCCCCAACGTCGGCAAGTCGACGCTGTTGAACTCCCTGGTCCGCAGCCGCGTGGCGATCGTCGAGGAGACCCCCGGCGTCACGCGCGACCGCGTCGCGGTGATCTGCACACTGGCCGATCGAACCGTCGAGGTCGTGGACACGGGGGGGGTCGGCATCGTCGACCGGCAGGGGCTCGAGACGCACGTCGAGGTCCAGGTCGGGGTCGCGATCGCGGGTGCCGACGTGATCCTGTTCGTGACCGACGCGCGCGAGGGCGTGACCGCGCTCGACCGGCGCGTCGCGGGCCTGCTGCGCAGTGCCGAGGCGCCGATCGTCCTGCTCGCGAACAAGGTGGAGACCGACGAGGCGGAGTGGGGCCTCGGCGAGCTCGAGGTGCTCGGCCACGGCACCCCGCTGGCGATCTCCGCCAAGGAGCACATCGGCCTCGGCGACCTCGAGGAGCGCCTGGCCGGGCTCCTGCCGGCGGACAGGATCACGCCGCGCCGCCTCGAGCGCCCCGAGCTCCTGCTCGCGGTCGTCGGCCGCATGAACGCGGGCAAGTCGTCGCTCGTGAACGCGCTTCTGAAGCAGGAGCGGATGATCGTGAGCGAGGTGCCCGGCACCACGCGCGACTCCGTGGACGTGCGCTTCGAGCGGGACGGCAAGGTCGTGGTCCTCATCGACACCGCCGGCATCCGCAAGGAGCGGATCGTCCACGACTCGGTAGAGTTCTACGCGCAGCGGCGCGCCGAGCGCGCGATGCGCCGAGCCGACGCCACCGTTCTCGTGCTCGACGTCAACGAGGAGGTCGCCAGGCTCGACCGGCGCATCGCCGCCTACGCCCTCGAGCACTACCAGCCCGTGGTCGTCGCGGCCAACAAGTGGGACCTGATCCCCCCCGAGGCGAGGCTCGCCGACTTCCGCGAGCACCTGAGGGCCACGCTCCCGCCGCTCCGCCACGCGCCTCTCGTCCTCACGAGCGCCCTGCAGGGCCGGGGCGTCGAGGACGTGCTGCGGGCGGCCTGGCGATTGCGGGAGCAGGCGAACACCCGCGTGAGCACCGCCGACGTGAACAAGGTGCTCGAGACGGCGCAGGCGCGGAGGGCGCCCAAGCCGTACAAGGGCAAGCGCGGCCACATCCTCTACGGCACGCAGGTGGAGGTCGCGCCGCCGACGTTCGTCCTCTTCGTGAACGACGTCGAGCTCTTCGAGTCGAACTACCTCCGCTACCTCGAGAACCGCTTCCGCAAGGACCTGCCGTTCCCCCAGGTCCCGCTGAAGTTCGTCCTGAAGGCCCGGCCCCGGTCCCCGTCGAAGAACGCGTGAGGGCCTCGCGCCGGCACCCCCACCGCGAGTAGACTCGCGCGGGCGCGGACGACGGAGGCGCAGGATGGCTCGAGACGGCAAGCAGAAGCACAAGTCGGGGAAGAAGTCGGGGAAGCTCGACCGCAAGACCTACGAGAAGGAGCTGGAGAGGCTCCAGGTCGAGCTCAGCCACCTGCAGCGCTGGGTGCAGGAGAAGGGCGAGCGGATCGTCGTGATCTTCGAGGGGCGCGACGCGGCCGGCAAGGGTGGCGCCATCAAGCGCATCACCGAGCGCGTGAGCCCGCGTGTGTTCCGGGTGGTGGCGCTCCCGACGCCGACCGAGCGCGAGAAGACGCAGTTGTACATGCAACGGTATGTCGCCCACCTGCCGGCGGCCGGCGAGATCGTGCTGTTCGACCGCAGTTGGTACAACCGCGCGGGCGTCGAACGTGTCATGGGCTTCTGCACGAGGAAGGAGACGCGGACGTTCCTCGAGCAGATCCCGAGCTTCGAGAAGTACCTGGTCGGCCACGGCATCCGGCTCATCAAGTTCTTCTTCGACGTGAGCCGGGAGGAGCAGGAGCGACGATTCAAGCGCCGGTTCGCGGATCCGCTCCGCCAGTGGAAGCTCAGTCCGATGGACATGGAGTCCTGGGCGCGTTGGTGGGACTACACGGCAGCCTTCGCCGACATGTTCGACTGGACGGACACGGCGTGGGCGCCTTGGTACGTCGTCGAGTCCGACGACAAGAAGCGGGCGCGCCTGAACTGCATCGCCCAGATCCTGGACCTGATCCCGTACGAGAAGGTCCCCTTCGACGCGCCGGCGATCCCGAAGCGCCGGCGCCGCGGGAAGAACGTGCCCGAGACGCTTCCGTTCAAGACGATCGTGCCCAACCGCGTCTGACCGCACCGGGCCGGCCCGTGCCGGTACGATCCGCCGCAATCCGACAGGCCGCCGCAATCCGACAGGCCATCGCAATCCGACAGGCCATCGCAATCTGACAGGAGGGTGTCCGTGCGCCGCATCCCGATTCTCGTCCTGGTTCCCTACCTCGCGCTGTGCGGCCTCGCGCTCGGAGGTCTCGCGGCCTGCGGTGACGGCGACGAGGGCGCGACCGCCGGCCTCGAGATCGTCCTGACCCACGGGAACAACAGCCGTCCCTACCTCCCCTGGCCCGCCGAGGTCGCGAAGCAGGTGGCGGGGGACCTCGAGGACGTCGGCTTCGAGGTCGAGATCGACGTGAAACCGTGGTCGTCCTACATCCCCTACGTGGAGAACGGCCGTCACCAGGCCGCCATTCTCGGGTGGTCGGCCGACGTTCCCGACACCGACAACTTCCTCTTCGCCCTGCTGCACGAGGACAGCGCCGAGATCGGGTCCGCGAACAACATCTCCTTCTACCGTTCCAAGGAGGTCAGCGACCGGCTCGACCGGGCACGACTCACGCACGACGAGGCGAAGCGCGATGCCCTCTACCGCGAGGCGCAGGAGATCATCTTCCGCGACGTTCCGATGGTGCCTCTCGTCTACACGGATCGCTGTGTCGCCCACCGCACGACGCACGGGCCGCTGTCCGTCGAGTGGGTCACCCACCCGCTGCTGCGTCTGGTGAAGACGCCGGTCGACGGCGGTCTCGTGTTCCTCCGTGGTAGCGACTCCAACAAGCTCGACCCGGGCGACGTGACCGACGGCGAAAGCAGCAAGGTCATCGAGCAGATCTACGACACCCTGGTGCGGTACCAACCCGGGGCCCTCGAGATCGAACCCTCTCTCGCCACCTCCTGGTCGTCGAACGCCGACCACACCGTCTGGACCTTTCGAATCCGCGAGGGCGTGAGGTTCCACGACGGGACGGCGCTCGACGCGGCGGCGGTCGTCGACACGTTCGAGCGCATGCGCGACCCCGATCACCGGTTCTCGTTCCCCGACGGGAAGTGGGCCAACTGGAAGGGACTGTTCGGTTTCGTGGCCCGGGTCGAGGTGGGGGCGCACCCGATGGCCGTCGTCTTCCGCTGCCGGGAGCCCGCTCCGCCCTTCTTCGTCAAGCAGTTGGCGATGTTCACCTGCTCGATCATCTCGCCGGCTGCGCTGGAGAAGTACGGATCGAAGATCCGCCGGCACCCGGTGGGCACGGGCCCGTTTGGCTTCGTCGAATGGAACAACGACGTCGAGATCCGTCTCGCGCGCAACGAGGACTACTGGGACGGCCCGCCGGCTCTCGCCACCCTCTCCTTCCGGATCTCGAACAACGCGACCGTCCGCTCCAACCGGCTCATCGCGAACAACGGGGCGCACGTGATCGACAACCTGGATCCCGCGACGATCCCGGCACTGGAGGGCAACGCGGAGATCGGGGTGGCGCGCCGGCTGCAGTCCAGCCTGTGCTATCTCGCGCTGAACAACCTGCAGCCGCCGTTCGACGATCCACGGGTCCGAGAGGCCGTCGCCTACGCCATCAACAAGAACCGCATCATCCAGCTTGCCTACAAGGGCCATGCGCGGCCGG
>JAUXCH010000065.1 GCA_030618975.1 Planctomycetia bacterium | reverse complement strand
TCCTGCCCGATGCCGTCGGGCGGTGGGTGAGGGATCCCCGGCGGGCCGGCGGCCTGCAACTAGAAGAAGCAGCGGCGGCAGCGCGCGCCGAGAGAGCGTCTACTCTCCCTCGAGCTGCTTGACGCGCTTCTTGATCGCATCGTCGGGATCGGCTCCCCCGAGCTCGAGGAAGCGCTTGTAGTGCTTCAAGGCGGGCACGGGCTCGCCGTTGACGTCGTCCCAGATCTCGGCGAGGTAGATGTGCGGCCACGAGAGGTTCTCGTCGAGGGCGATGGCTTCCTCGTACTCCTGCTTCGCGGCCTCGAACTCTCCGCGGTCGTCGAACGCCTTGCCGAGGTCGAAGTGGGCCCAGGCGTCCTTTTCGTCGGTCTCCACCGCCCGCTCGAACATCACGAGGGCCTCGTCCTTCTTGCCGAGGTCGAAGAGAGCCCGTCCGAGCATGCGCATGGTCATGGCGTCGTACGGCGCGACGTCGAGCGCCGCCTGGAGCGTCTTCGCCGCGGCTTTCGACTTGCCTTCGCCGAGCATGATGTACCCGGTGTACCGGAGAGCGGGCGCGTTGTTCTCGTCGTCAGCGAGCACGACGGCCAGGTGCTTCTTGGCCGTTCGGTACTTGCCGAGCTGGTACTGGAGGACGCCGCACTTCAGGTTCAGGTCGACGTGCTTCTTGTCGATCTTCAGGGCCCGGCCGAGCATCTCCTTCGCGTGCACGAGCTTGCCCTGGAGGATCTGGAGGAAGCCGATGCCGACGTAGGGTTCCACGCGTCCGGGCGCGAGCTTCAGCGCCTTGCCGTAGGCGTCGAGGGCCTCGTCGTACTTCTTCTGCTTGGTGAGCAGGAAGCCGAGGGTCTCGAGGGCGAGGATGTGGTCGGCGTCGAGCGCGAGCGCTCGGCGGACGGCCGCCTCGGCCTCCTTCAGCTCTCCGAGCCTTCGTAGCGCGTACGCGTGCCAGGCGTGGACGTCCGCCAGCCGGGGGTATTGCTTCGCCAGCTCCCCGAGCTTGCTGACGGCCGCGTCGAAGTCGCCCTCGTGTATCTGGTCGATCACGAGACCCAGCAGGAGCTCGACGTTTGCGGGGTAGCGGCCGAGGGCCTGGACCAGGACCTCCCGGGCCTCGGTCGGCTTGGCCACATCGTGGAGCACCTCGACCAGGAGGAGGACGGCGTCGGCCCGGCCGGGCTCCAGCGCGAGCGCCTTCTCGAGGAGCTCGCGGGCGCTCCGGCTGCTCTTCTTCATCGCGAGGCGCGCGACGAGCACGTACCCCTCCGGGTCGTTCGGGTGCTCGCGAACGTAGGTCTTCGCCTCTCCCGACGCCGAGCTCGCACGGCCGGCCCGCCACTGGGCGTACGCGAGGTCCAAGCCCGTGAACGACGGAGCGCCCTCCACCCCCTGGAGCTTGCGGAACGCGTCCACGGCCTCCTTCGGCTCGGCGCGTCTCAGACGCAGGTACTCCTTCGTGGCTACCGACTCGAGCCCGTCACAGAGCTTCGCCAGCTCTTCCTCGCGGCCGGTCGCGACCAGCAGGTCCTGGAGCAGGCGGGCGGAGGCGATATCCTCGGCATCCTTCTCGAGCGCGGCCCGGGCGAGGTCGATCGCCTTGGTGGCCTCGCCGGCCAGGGCCCTCGCACGCGCGACCTGGTACGCGGTGTCGTCCGCGAGGGTGGCCGCCGGCAAGGCGAGCAGGAGGACGGCCAGCACTGCGAGACGACGGAACGTGGACACGGCGGCCTCCCCGGGCGGACTCACGGGTTCGCCGGTCGCGGGAGGCCCCCCGCCCAGCACCTCCGGCGCAGCCGCCCCTCCTGCGCCGGATCCGGGCGGTCAGATGCTGTCGATGCGGGCGTCGCGCTTGATCGCGTCCTTGTTCTCGGCCAAGGTGCGGTCGGCCATGAGCTGACGGCTCTTCTTGTCCTTCGAGCCGCGATTGCGGCCGGTGGCGCCGATGCCCCCACCGCGGCCCCCGCCCCGGCCCCCGCCTCCGCCCCGCCCCCCGCGCGCCAGGGCCATGTCGGCCGGGAGTACGGCCGCCGCGACAGCGAGGACCAGCATGGCCAGCTTCTTCATGGTGTCGTCTCCTTCACCGCGGGCGGGCTCGCGCACCGTCCCCACCATTGAACCACGTCGCCGCCGGGGAGTTGCGCCCTGCACCAGAACGGACGCGACCGGCGTCCCGAAGGTTCCGTCCCGTCGCTGGTTACGTCGATTCCACCCCACCGGTCGCAAGGTGATCACTGGCCTCTGCCTGGTCCGGGCGCAGGGTGCGACGCTTGCCGGGTGGCCCGCAGCGGCTAGGCTCCGGCTCTCATCCACCCTCCGGTCCGCCCAGGCGGACCCTCCCCCCCCCAGTCCGCCCCGGCGGACCCGAGCAGGAGGCCCGACGTGCTCACCCAGGCGACCATCGACCGGCTGAACGAGCAGATCAACATGGAGTTCTACTCCTCGAACCTCTACCTCCAGATGAGCGCGTGGTGCGACTTCAAGGGCTTCGAGGGATGTGCCGCGTTCCTCCGGGACCACGCCCAGGAGGAGATGGACCACATGCACCGCCTCTTCCGATACGTGAACGAGACCGGCGCGATGGCCAAGCTGGGGCGGATCGAAGCGCCTCCGACGGAGTTCGAGTCGCTCGTCGACGTCTTCCAGAAGACCTTCGAGCACGAGTGCGACGTCACCCAGGCGATCAACGGGCTCGCGGACACGGCCTTCCAGGAGAAGGACTACTCGACCTTCAACTTCCTGCAGTGGTACGTCGCCGAGCAACACGAGGAGGAGACCCTGTTCAAGGGCATCCTCGACAAGTTCGAGATCCTCGGGACCGACGGCAAGGCGCTCTTCATGCTCGACCGGGAGATCGCGAAGTCCGGCGCCGGCCAGGCGTCGACGCCGGCGGACGGGGCCGAGGCCTCCTGACCGGCCCGATTTCCTGACCGGCCAGGTCTCCGGGCCACACCCGATCGTCGGAGCGTGCGGCCACCCGGCGGCCACCTCGGCGATCCACCTTCGGCGATCCACCGAGGCGACCGACCGAGGCGATCAACCGTGCTGCGTGCGCGTGCTGTCCGGCGGGAACCCGAAGTTGACCGGGTCTTCGCCCGCCTTGAACTCGCAGAAGTCCTTGTAGTCGCCCCCCCCCTCGATCGTCTTGCCCTCGCCGTAGCAGTACGGGCACTCGACGTGTTCGGCGACGGTGAACATCTGCCCGGTGCGACGGCACCGGAGCTTCTTCACCTTCATCCCGGGGGGGTCTTCTCGGCGTTCGGGTGTCTCGGTCATGGCTGCCTCGAGTCGGGGATCCAGCATACCAACGGCCCGCGGTGCTACGGCCCGTCGTCGGGCGCCTCGACGCCTCCCACGACCAGGACGAAGGCGTGGCGGGCCTCGAGAAGTCCCTGGTCGTCCTTCAGGACCCACGGGTGGCGGGCGCCGCGCGGTCGGGCCGGGTCCCGGACGACGGCGGTCAGCAGGTAGCGACCGGGACCGAGGTCCGGGAGGACGGGGGCGTGGATCCGCCTACCGCCGCGGGCCTTGCGCTTCTTCCCCTTGATCCGCTCGCCCACGGGCGGAGCGTCCCGCCCCGTGCCACGCCGGCGGCGGACGAGCCCGGGCTTGTGGGGCACGGAGGTGCGCGGCGCGGTGCGGCCCTCTTCCTTGCGCCGGCGCTTGATGCGCTCCCAGAGCTTCCGCTCCTCCTCCGTCAGCATGCCGTCGCCGAAGTCGTCCTCCTCCGTGCGCTCGGCCTCGTCCGTCTCCGTGACGGGCGGCTCGTCGCCCAGGTACCACTCCACCTCGAGCGGGTGCGTGGCCGGGCGCATGGGTTCGACCTCGATCGCGGGCCAACCGTCCTCGCCGCGGTGGATCTCCTTCGACGCCGGCCGCACGACGTCGATCGGGCTCACGTAGGTGTAGATCATCAGGAGGGTGGCCTCGCGGCACACGGGGCAGTACTCGTTGCCGCCCGTGTTCATCGCGCAGTTGTGGGCCGGTCGCCAGACGCCCTTCTTGAACGTGGCAGCACCCTCGAAGACGCCGACTCCCGGGTACCCGACCTCGAGGAAGTGCTTCCACGGGGGATTCTGCCGATTCGTGGTCGTGTTCACGGACTCCGTGAAGCCGGTGGGCGGTCCGGGGTTGTTGGCGTACTCGTCGAGCAGCCCGCCGAACGCGTGCCCGAACTCGTGGACGACGACGCCCTTCGGCCCCGTCGTCGCGATGCCCATCCCCCCCATGCCGAGCGAGCCCTTCTTCGCGAAGCAGATCGCCAGCGCGTCGTTGACGTCGAGGTAGGAGAGGTAGTGCCACACGCAGCGCGGGTTCGCCGCGACCTGCCCTTGGGGCCCCGCCGCCTTGCAGTCCAGCGCCGTCTCGAAGGTCCGTACCTTTCGCTTCTTGCGCCGTCGCTTCCGGTGCTCTTGGAGCTCCTCGTCGGTCGGGAGGGGCTCGACCTCGTCCACGCCGGTGTCCTGGCTGGCCAGGTTGAAACGCCAGAAGTTGAAGTAGGACTCGTAGGCTGCGAACGTCGGTTCCTTGAGCAGCACCTTCAGGTGGCCTTCCGCCTCCTTGTCGAAGCGCGTCTGCCGGTCGAGCGGATACCCGTCCCCCATGAGCGCGACGTCGATGCGCCGCTCCGAGGGCCTCGGCGCGTGCATGAGCGTGAAGCCGAGAAACGCGTTCGGTCCGGAGCGATCCTCGGCCTCGGGTGCGTAGGGCGAGTCGGGGTGGTCTTCGAGGAGCCGGAAGAACTTCCTGCGAGCCGCCCGGTACTTCCCCTTCCGCTGCAGCAGGACGCCTGCCCGGTAGAGCTCGGCGTCGGGCCCCCCCACCTCGTCCGGGTCGGGGGCGCGCGCGAATCTCCCGAAGGCGGTGTCCTGCTCCTCGCCTCTCAGGTGGGCGGGCGGAGCCGCCACGAGGAACAGCAGACCCAGCAGGGGAACGAGAGTGCGTCGGGCGCGCAAGGGCGTCCTCCTCGGAGCAGGGGCGCGTGGCGCCTCCGGACGCTCCTACCATACGCGGCGGCCGACCCTCCACGTGCCGCGGAGATCCGACATGCCCCGCTCCCTCGTTCCGCTCGCGACGCTCCTGGTCCTCGTGGCGCTCGCCTGGGGCCTCGGGCCCCGAACGGGTGCTCTGGCAGGCGACGAGGCCCCGACACGCCAGGAGGTGGAGAAGGCGTACGTCGCGTTCGACGACGGCGACTCGATCACCATCCGCTGGCCCGAGGCGCCGGAGGTGGTCCGCCTCCTCGGCATCGACACGCCGGAGATCCAGCACCTCGAACACGACCTGCCCTTCGCCCAGCCGTTCGGGGAGAAGGCCGCCGGGTTCCTGGAAGGGTGTGTGGCGGTCGCGAGCCGGGTCGAGATCCTCCGCGCGAGCACCCAGGACCCGTACGGACGCACGCTGGCGTACCTGTTCCTCGACGGGAAGAACTACTCGGCGCTCGTGGTCGAGGCGGGCCTCGCCGTGGCCAACACCTCGCACTACGGCGACAACGGGCTCCCGGCCCCGGCGGCCGAGGTGGAGAAAGCCGCCGCTCGGGCCGGCCCGGTTCCGTTCGAGAAGCCCCACCGGTACCGCGCACGCATGAAGAAGGTCGCGGCCTGGATGAAGAAGCGGGGCACGTATCCGAGGGGCCCCCAGGACGGGGAGCGCTGAGCCTCTCTGCTATCCTGGGCGCATGCATACGAAGCGCCTCGACCTCCGCTGGCTCCTCCTCCTCCTCGCAGCCGTCCTCCTCGTCCCAGGTGGCGTGGCGGCGACGATCTCGCCGACCGCGTTCGCGCCGCATACAGGGGTCGCCTTCGCCGGAGAGGACGACGAGGGCGACGAGGAAGGGGACGACGACGACGAGGAGGACGACGATTTCTTCGACACGCCCACCACCTTCTCGAAGGAGCAGGCGGAGAAGGCGATTCGCAAGGGCATCACCTACCTGAAGAAGTGCCAGAAGGACGACGGCAGCTACGGGGACATCGTCGGCAACCGGACGTACAGCGGGGAGGAGTCCCAGGGCCAGGGGGCGCACCCGGCCGGTGCCACGGCGCTGGTGCTCTACGCGCTGCTCAAGTGCAAGGTTCCCACGAAGGACCCGACGGTGCGCAAGGCCTTCGAGTTCCTCAAGAAGCGGTACGAGAAGCCCGGCGGATCCTACGAGACCTCGGCGATGCTCCTCGCGATGTGCGCGACGGCCAACCCGTACAAGACCTCCGCGGCGAGCAAGAAGCGCATCGAGAAACTCAAGCTCAAGGGCAAGTGGCGGGGTTGGGCCCAGAAGCTCCACGCGCACCTGCTCGACAAGAAGCAGGCACAGGTCTGGCGCTACAACGTCGCCGGGAGCTCCGGCTCCACGCCCGGAGGCGACCAGGACCTGTCGAGCGCCCAACTCGCCGCGCTCGCCCTGTTCGCGGCGGACCGGGTGAAGATCCGCACGCCCGACTCCGTCTGGGAGGACATCCTCGACTACACCCTGGCCCAGCAGGCCGACGACGGCGAGGAGGTCGTCACCAAGGACCCGCTCACCGGCGCCGAGATCCGACGGAAGGCGCGCGGCTTCTCCTACATCAAGGGGATGGAGAATCCCGAGGAGGGGCAGCCGACGGGGAGCATGACCGCCTGCGGCGTCGCGAACATCATGATGGCCCGATACGTGCTGACCGACGCGGGGCGCAAGCTCGAGGAGTGGGAAGCCACGGTCGACGCGAAGAAGATCCAGCAGGCGATCGACGACGGGCTCGCCTGGCTGGAGCTGAACTGGAATGCGCGCGCCAACCCACGCAAGCAGCAGATGAACGTCTACCACCTGTACTGGATGTATGCGGTGGAGCGGGCGATGGACCTCGTCGGCAACCAGAAGATCGGCACCCACCTCTGGTACAGCGAGATGGGGCAACAGCTCATCAACACGCAGGCCGCCGACGGCTCCTGGGACAGCAACTCCACGCACGAACCCCGCAAGACCCTCGATACCTGCTTCGCGCTGCTCTTCCTGAAGAAGGCGACGGAGGGCCAGATCCCCTTCCCGTCGGTGACGGGGGGCAGCGACGAACCGCCGGTGGACAACCGCTAGCAGCAGCCCGGCAAGCGCCCTCGCCTACGACCCGAGACGCGCCTGCAGGGTGCGGCGCGCCTCGGTGAGGGTCTCGACTTCGGCCTCGGTCAGGAGCGCGGAGAGGGGCTCCTGCTGCAGGCGGTCGGCGACCTCGAGCCCGAGTTGCGCCAACGCGACGGCACGGTCCTTGGCGACACCGTCTTCGGCGACACCGTTCTTGACGTCACTGCCCGCGACGGCGGTGGTCACCGCTCTCAGGTAGAGGGCCTTCCGTTCCTCGTCGGTCGGGGCCAGCTCGCCCGCGGCGGCGAGGACGCGCACCAGGAGGTGCGCCGTGTCGGCCGGGGCGTCCTCGCCCGCGAGGAGGCCCTCGAGGAGTGCGGCCGACTCGGCCAGCCACGCCCGGCGCGCCGACACCTCGCCGTCGAGCAGGCCCCGCTCCAGCAGGATCTGAGCCCGCGCGAGGCCGATCGGCGCGCGCGGCGCGTCGGCGAGCAGCTCCTGCGACCACGCGTCGGCCTGGTCCCAAGCGCCGCTTTGCCCCACCGCGAGCAGCGTGGCCCGGAGGCGTGCGTCGTGGGCGCCTTCCTCCGTCGACTTCGCGACCCCGAGCAGGAGGGTCCTGAGCGCCGACGCCCGGTCCGCGTCGGGGGCCTTCGCCCACCAGTCGAAGACCACGTCGAGGGCCAGCGGATCCGCGAGCGTCGCACAGGTCGCCGCCGCCTCGAGGCGCACCTCGTCGGGCGCCGCTTCCTCCTCGGACGCCAGGACGCCGCGCGAGGCCTCTGCGGCGATCTCGAGCGATTCGGCCTCGGCGCCGCCGAGCTCGGCGAGAGCCTCGAGCGCCTGGATGCGCCGCTCGGGTGCGAGGTCCCGGGCACCGGCCGCCTCGGCCAACGCGCGGGCCGCGTGCGGATTCGAGGTCGCGGCCTTGCGCAGGACGACCACGGCGACGCCCGCCTCCTTCGCGTCCGCCCCCAGGACCACCGAACCGAGGACCCCCGCCGTCTCGGGGCTGGCGTGCGAGCCGAGGCTGCGGATCGCGTGCTGGCGCACGTCTCTGTCCGTCGCCCGCCCCAGGTTCTCCGCCCCGTCGCCGGAGAGGATCTCGCGGAGGGCGGCGGCGGCGGCCGCGGCGTCCGATCCTTCGGCGCTCAGGCCCGGGCGCCCGAGGGCGTCGACGACCGCGATCCGAATGGACCGGTCGCGGGCCGGATCGTCCGAGGTGACGCGGTAGAAGGCCAGGATGTCCTTCGCGGGAGTTCCCAGGATGCCGCCGAGGGCGCGGACCAGTTGCCCGACCACTTCCGTCTCGAGCCGCTCGCCGGCCGCGAGCAGGGCATCGAGCTCGGGGGGGCGGGTCTTGAGGCTACCGACGAGCTTCGCCATGCGCACGCGATCGGCCAACGGGTCCCGCCCCTCCGCCGCGTCGGGTCCGCGGCGCTCGAGGCGCCTGGCGAGCTCGGCGCTGAGGCGGGCCGCCTCTTCGGGCTCGTTCGCGAATCCGGTGCGCTCGAGGATCGTGAGCGCCTCCCGGAGAACGGTCGTGTCCGTCTCGCCGGCGAGCGGAATCCTCAGGACCCGCCCCCAGACGGCGCCCGGCTCCGGCTTCATCTGGGCCGCCTTCTGGATGGCGTAGCGCCGGAGGAGGACGTAGGGCGTGTGCGCCCGGTCGAGGAACTCCGCAAGCCCTTCGGGGTCGCCGGACTGGACGACCTCGTCGACCAGCCGCTTCCCGTACTCCAGGAGCGCCCGCCGGTCGGGGGACGTCGGCAGGTCCTTCCGCAGGGACAGGGCGCGCGTCAAGCGTGCGAGATCCAGCCCCTTCAGCTCCTCGAGAGTCTGCAGCACTTCGTCCAGCGAGGCGAACCGGTAGCCCAGGAAGCGCGCGAAGCCGGCCAGGTAGATGGCCTCGAGACGGGCACGTCGCGCGGGATCGGCGTCCTCGGCGACCTCCCGCGCGCGCGCCTCCAACTCGCGCCGCACGCGCTCCC
Source organism: Planctomycetia bacterium (assembly GCA_030618975.1). Taxonomy (GTDB): domain Bacteria; phylum Planctomycetota; class PLA2; order PLA2; family JAEUHO01; genus JAUXCH01. The sequence goes on along the minus strand of JAUXCH010000065.1, from coordinate 3,153 downwards.
CCTGGTCGCCGTCCTCGCGGCTCAGGAACCAGACGGCAGCCGCCTGCGAGTTCGGGTCGACCTGCGCGAGCTGCTCGCGTGCGTGGTCCAACAGCCGTCCCCAGCCGCCCTCGCCCTTCGTGATGTGCGAGCGCAGCGCCTCGAGGAAGGCCTCGTCGCCCTGGGCACGCGCGACGATCGCGTCGCCGAGCACGACGCGCCCGTCGGGGGCCCGGTCGGCGAAGTACGCGGCGGTGAACGCGGCGCAGTCGACGCGGTCCGCGTACGCCCCGCGGTCGCGAAACAGGCGCCCGAGCACCTGGCCGATCCACGCGCCGTCCTTCTTCTCGCTGATGCGGTTGAGGACGCCGCGCCACTCGCCGTGGCCCTCGCCCGCCAGGAGCTCCGCGAACAGATCCGCCTCCTCTTCCGCCGGCTTCGACTCGCCGGTGGGCTCGGGGTCCGCCCAGGCCGGGGCGCCGAACGCGAACGCGGACGCGAACAGGAAGCCGAGGAGCACGTGGATCGCCCGGCGGCGCACGCAATCGTTCCTCGGGTCGGCTTCGTGGTTCACGACTTCTCTTGATCGCACCGGGACGTCACGCGCAGGTCCTCGCCGCGCGGGGAATCCCGCTCGGGGATGGAAGGTCTCGACCGGAACAGGCCGAGGGGAGTCTACGCCCGCGCACGACACCGTCAAGACGAGCGAACCGGCGTCAAGCCGGGGTCCGAGGGTCGCGCGCACTGTGTGCGACCCACCGGACTGCGACTCACACGTGTGCGATCCACGCGACGGCGACGCGCTCCGCTACGTCCTCGACGGGCGCCGAGGCGTCGACGACGGCCCGGGCAGCCTGGCGCCACGCGCCGTGCCGTCGCGACCACGTGCTCCGCGCCTCCTCGAGCGGGTCCCTCGCAGGAACCGACGCGAGCGGCGGACGGTCCACCGTGTCCGCCGCTACGCGACGCGCGGCGGTCTCGGGCGCCACGTCGAGCCAGACGGTCACGGTGTGACGCCGGGCGACTTCGCGGGACGCGGCGCGCTCGAACACGCCGCCGCCCGCCGCGACGACGACGCCACGGCGACCCACCAGCCGGCCGAGCGCGTCGGCCTCCGCCGTTCGAAAGGCCTCTTCGCCACGTTCGCGGATCCACGCCGCGGCGGGGCGCCCGGTGATGCGCCGGACCTCCTCGTCGAGGTCGAGGAAGGGACGGCCGAGAAGCCGCGCGACACGCCGCCCCACGGAGGTCTTGCCTGCGCCGCGCAGGCCCACGAGCAGCAGCGGGCGGGGTCGCGCAAGCGCCACCTCCAGGATGCGGGCCGACACCGTCTGCCCCGTGAAGGCGCGCACCTGTCCCAGGGCCTGGCTCGCCAGCAGGTCGAGCCCCGTGACGACACGTTGCGCGCGTCCCGCCCGGGCGGCACGAACCAGGCCCGTCTCCCTGCCGGTCGACGCGTAGGGGGCGTCCAGGACGAGGAGCTCGCCCAGCGTCAGCGCCTCGAGGAAGGCGGGCGGCGCGCCGTCGGCGCCGAGCGGGGTCGCGTTCACGAGGACGCGATCCCCGGCGCGCCGGGTGGGCGTGCCGGAGGCCTCCACCTCCCAGCCCCCGTGCCCGGCGAGTGCGGCGGCGCGGGCGCCGTCGCGCGCGACGATGCGTACCCGGTAGCCGAGCCGGTCGAGGGCGAAGGCCGCAGCGCGTGCGAACCCTCCGGCGCCGAACACGATGGCGGCCTCTCCCCCAACGACAGGCGGCACGAGGTCGAGCACCGCCTCCGCGTCGGTGTTCACCGCGCGCCATCCGCCACCGGCGAGGCGGACGAGCGTGTTGGCCGCGCCGATCGAGCACGCGACCTCGTCCGCGTCGTCGGCCAGGCGCAGTGCACGCTCCTTGTACGGCGTCGTGACGCTCAACCCCTCGAAGGGCATGGTCAGGGCCGTCTCCACGTCCAGGCCGGGCAAGGGAACGTACAGGGCGTCGAGATCGAGATGCCGGAACGCTGCGTTGTGGAGCGCGGGCGAAGGCGACGCCGCCGGCGGTCTCCCCAGGAGGCCGAAGAGCCGGGCCTCGGGCCCGACCTCGCCCGCGCGCAGATCGTCCAGGAGCGCCTTGAGCGTCGGCTGTCCCTCGACGACCGCCGACCCCGCGCTCCCGTAGAGCAGCGCGTCCGGGTGGAGGAACGCGGCGCGTAGCCCGCCGAGGGGCCCGTAGGGGACGACGGTCAGGTCCCGGCCCGCGAACGCGGCCGAGGCCTCGCGACGGACCCGCGCGCACGCCTCGGCGTTCGCCACCGCCCGCGCGACCTTCCACTGCGCGACCTCCCGACCCCCGGCCTCGCGGGGCAGCCGCGACGCGCCGTCGCCGTGATACGCGGCGACGACGCGGACCGTCGCGGGCAGGGGGTCGAGGTGCGCGGCGACCTCACCCTCCACGTCGATCCACGCCGCGCCCGAGCGCACGGCCGCGTCCAGGAGCGCCGCGGCCTCCTCCGGCGTGCCGTCGAAGGCTCCGCCTTCCAGGCGGCTGCGCACGGTGGCCAGCACGGGCCTCGGCGACGAGGCGATCCACCGGGCGAGACGCGCGTCGTCCCAGGAGCCGTCGCCGAGGAGGTCGAGCCTGAGTTCCACCAGGTCGGCGCACGGCGGCAGGTCCGAGAGGTCCTCGGGACAACGGACGGCGGGCGGGGCGGCGACGACGATGCGGTGCATGGCGAGACCGAGTATCCCCGAACGCGCCTCGCCGATCGCCCTGCAATCCGGGCCGCCCCCACGGGTCCTCTCCGAGACGGACGCGCCGGCGCTCCAGGTAGGCGCCGGGGGCGGCGGGACGGGCGCCGTCGAGCACGCGACCCGGGGGGATGCCGACTGTCGTGACGGCGTTCATGTCGACGCGAACACCACGTAGCCGTGGACTATCCGTCAACATGACCCGCGCACCACGCGGCCGTGCAGGAGCAGGCGCGCGCCTGCTCCCCCGCTGCCCCAGACCGCCACGCGCCTCAGGAAGACACGTGCAGGACGCGTCCGGGCAGGTCCGCGAGGCGGCGGAGCACCTCGTCGACCTCGCCGGGCGCGGGCAGGTCGTACAGGGTGGAGCCGGTCCCCGACAGGGCGGGCGGGCGGCCGAGTCGGCTCGCGACCTTCTCCGGCCCCGGGCCGGACCCGGGGCACGCGG